>CAZEUQ010000040.1:0-9164 GCA_964515125.1 uncultured Candidatus Peribacteria bacterium | reverse complement strand
AAGCGGCTGCATTGCAGCCATCATTTCGCCAATAGCATCGGTATTTGTTGCAAGATACAACGCAGAGGTGCGTGCATGGTCGGTAGAAACATTTTGAAGTTGCTGGATCGTGCCGAAATCTAACATGTAGCCGAACAAACTCGTTGGCTTGTTGGAGAGAAGGTTATCTTGGATGTCCTGCGGCAATGCACGAAGCTTCGCGAAGATCGAACGGACACGGAGATAGGTCTCCATGAGCAAACCGGTATTTTCTTCTGCAGAGAAGGAGTCATATATGGAATGGAGAAGGACGCCTTCGGGAAGATCTTTTCTCTCCCACGTTTCTACTCGGTAAATATTCGACGAGCTGCTACTGGATGATGATAAGGAAGGAGGTTTACACCCTTCGATCGTGCCATGTAGCATCTGGCCTGCGCCACTGATAGGAGGAAAGGATGGTGGTGGTTTCCCGCGGAGTCGCGCGAGGATCGTCAGCACTGTTTCTTGGAATGTACGAATGGTCAGAGCTGTCTCTCTCGCGCGCTCGACAAGAGTATTGGTAGAGGTAATCTCGCGCTCTATTGCTGTGCGGAATGTATCGGGGATATCCTGACTACTGATAAATCGAAGTGTAGCTTCATCGCACCCAAACCGGAGAAGTTCGCCGTCTCTTTTTCCAAGAGAGGGAGGTGCGTAGTCTGTGGTGAACGGACATGCAGGAGCATTGGGGTCACCGGGGATAAACTCGGGACTGCCGTCTGCACCTCGGTCGGATCGCAACTGGAAATCTGTATAGGAGGGATCCAGTCCGCCTTCACGAACGGATTTATAGAGGAGCTCCAGCTCGTACGAGAAGAAAGAAAGTGATGTGAGTGCCTGCAGGTTGCATGTCCCGTTTGCAATGGATTGTTCCATGGCACGACGAACATCATTCATTTTTTGCTCTATGAGGAAGAGGTCGTAGCGATTACACAGTGTCATGGACTTTGTATCGGTCGATGCAAGGGTAGATACGAGTTGAGGATCCAACGCACGTCGGATGGCTGCATTTTTTTCCGCTCGCTGAATATCCTCCTGTGTGCAACCTTGCGTTGCGCTTAAGCCCTGCGCGAGTGTAATGGCTTGATCTGCGCGCGAGAGCACCCCCGCAACGAACGGGGAGAGGGGTTCCGCCGCCATCGCGGAGGACGGCAAGATGAGCGCCATGCCAATGAGGAAGAAAAGACCCCTCATGAGGAACTGGAAGAGGAAGATGCACATTGAATATCGGTTTCGTCACTATCGGATACATTCTCACACCCTGGATCGTCCTGATCGGTCTTGCCGTCTCCGTCGTTATCAACTGTATCCTGACATGCACCTTCTTCGTTGTTGTCATCCTCGTCTATGCAGCCTGGGTCCTCGGGGAAGTTCGAGACGCCATCATCATCATTATCCTTCTTATCACTACATGCGGGAGGATCTGTTTCGTCATTATCTTGTTTGCTCTTGCAGCCAGGATCGTCCTGGTCGGTCTTGCCGTCTCCGTCGTTGTCGGCTCCGTCCTGACATGCTGCTTTTGGATTTTCTTCATCGTTATCCAGAGGACCACTACAGCTAAAGTCTTCTGGGAAGTCACTTGCTCCATCGTTGTCGTTGTCTTTTCCATCCTGACACTGCGGAAGGTCTTTTTCATCGTTGTCTTGTTTGTCGTCGCAACCAGGGTCATTCGAATCTTTCTTGCCATCACCATCGTTATCAATGCCGTCTTGGCATTGTGATTTGGGATTCGCTTCATCGGTGTCGAACGGGAACGAACAACTGAAATCTTTGTCATCTGCCGCCCCATCTCCATCGTCATCATTGCCGTTATTGCAGGCAACGGGGTAGTCCGTTGTGTTGTCTTGATCATCAATACATCCTGGTCCTCCGCCTGCTTTTTGGCATGCCGATTTTTCATTCTCTTCATCGTCATCGGTTAGACTTTCACAGCTAAAGTCTGCCGGGAAGTCAACTGCTTTGTCGTTATCATTATCTTTTCCGTCATTGCATTGCGATGTGCATAAGCCACCACTCCACGGACACGCATAGTTTGCGAGTGGCGCGTCTTTCAGTTCCTGGAGAAGATCGGCGATCGATTGTACGGAGAGTGCGAGTCCTTGTCCCAATTTTTTATAGGCTGGCAGGAATTGTGTGAGCGCAATGCGTTGACCGATCATAGGTGCCGTGCGGAGAAGATCCGTTTGCGTGAGCGTGAGTGCATTGAGGTAGGACGTTTCCTGTTGCTGCAAGACAAGATGCGCGATGCGCTCTGTCAATGGATCACCCGCGCGGAAGCTACACACACCGGCTAAACCAGTATCTGCAAGGCCGTTTATTTCGCAGAAACGTTTTAAGAAATCCCTATAGGCGAAGTGCCCGTCATACGGAGGCAAGTTGATGCTTGTTGTAGCCGGGAGTTCCGCCACAATACCAAGTTTTGGATCTGGCAGCATGCAACTTTGGTACGGTGAATTTTGCTCCAATGTTGCAATGGTATTTCTGTTGCCCAGAAGGGAGTGCGTATCGATGGATTCTTTGACACACGCGGCAGTAAAACATGCATTGGCAACCAAACTGCCGGAGGACGTTGTCCGTGTACCAGGAACGCATACCGGCGGCGTTTCACTTTGCGTGAGTGTTACTTTGCTTCCTCCTAATGTGACGTCCATCATATCTTCCAATGTGATATCGCTACAAACATCGGGGCCAGAAACGGTTGTGCGATCTTCCTCGTCGCACGTCGTGAGAGAAATAAAATCACCTTCTTGGGCACTCTGTGAACAGGACTCCGAGAGTGGTTTCAGCGGTATACATAAATAACCAATAGACCCTCCTGCACGACTACAGAGAGGGCTCTTCCAGAGAGGCGTCGCACCCCTTGCAAAGGCCAGGGGAAGCTCTGAGGCGTTGTAAAGGAAGGGATACGAAAGTGCAGTGGCATCTCCAATATCTCCGGGAGAACGGTAGAGTTGTGGGTAGTAAAGTGGTGGCTGAATATCGAAACGAGGGAGATGCGTGGGATACATCCAAGAAAGACCAACATCTGTATTGCTTGCCCAGAGAACAACATTGCGAAGGCGCTCGGCAGAAAAACGTGGCGTGATGTATTCAATCGGTACGTCTGATTCGCGTGCAAGAATTGCTTGCAGATTCAGGAGGGTACTGGCGATCGTATCGCTCGTGTCCTCCAAAGAAGTGTCACCCGCATCTTCTTCCAGCGTCCTTCGCACAACGCCAAAGTGAAAGCGCGTTACAATGCGATCCATAGGATCTTTTTCCTCCAGTAATTGTGTTTGTAAAAGTTGAAAAAATGCATTCGCCTCTTCTGGCCACGGGAGAGAAACAGCACCTGTGCCAAGCCAGGCCGATGTGAAGGTGCGCGCAGCAGTGCCAAAGGAAAGCGGACGACCCGGTTCGTCCGCAGCCGCAAGTTCCGCACTGTTCGCAATGGAATAGAGTTGATCACCCAAGTCTGTCATATCGCGCTCGGCACGAACGAGCGTTTTTATTTCCGCCATCACGCTTGCGCACGACAAACTGGATGCTGCCGTAGTGCATAGAGGATCCCTGCAGTAGGACGGAAGGCCCCCCTGCATGGTGCGGCGCACGTCCTCGCGCGTGAGGTCCTTGAGCGGATCCTTCTTGCGCTCTGTGAGCGACTTCATGACATACGTGATGATTTCTCCGTTCACGGGTGCCTGTTCCTCTCCAGATTTTTTTGCCTGCTCGTAGAAGGTATCGAAGATGGATTCTGCATGTGCCACCGACGTGAGTGAAAGCGTCAGCAAGAGGGAGCCGAGTGTGGATTTTATGAGATGGTTCATTGCCCAGGCTCGTGAAGAGATGTTGCAGCGTCCCAGATTTTTGGCAGACAACTCGCAGCATCGGAAAGGAGTGACATGGCATTACGCACATCCAGCGCTTCGCGTTGTAAGCAGTTGAGTTCAATATTCATGGGAGCCGCCAGTTCAAACGAGCGAAACGTGTTGAACGTGTGTTCCAGCGCAATGCGCGACGTGCGGCGCTCATCGGCAAGATGCTGCGTGAGCGATGTGATGCGCTGCGCCGTTTCAAAATTGGACTTCGCCCCTTCTGTGGGGGACGATTCATCTTGTCCTTCCTGCACGATGTCGATTCGCCCTTCGGTCAATTCATATAAGCGACATTCATACACACGCTGGTACTCCGTGATGATGGGGATGAATGAGCTGAACCCTCCTTTTTTATCCTGCGCAGAAAGGCCCGGAAGCATCTTCGCCATTTTTTTCAGTTTCGGGCTCGGCGGCATGAGTTCGTCAAATGTTTTTCCGTCACATTTCCATCGTGATGGAGTTTTTAAGTGATATTCATGTTCGGCAACAACGTCCGAAACATCTTTGTGGAATTTCTCAATCACTTTTTGAGGGATCTTCATCGTCTCGTCCCTCTCTGGATCAAAGGGTGTGCCCTTTGAAACGCACCCCTGTGCGGGATCCGCAAAAGAGAGGGCTTCGCGAGATGTTGGACCAACGACAAACTGCAAGAGATTGGCACCACTCATCCACTGGGAAACACCGGCGATGATGCTCAACGTAAGAAGCGAACCGAAAAGAAGGGAGTGCTGTTTGAGCACCAAGAGCATGCCCTTGTTTGAAGAAGGATGCTTCATGGTTTGGGTGGCATGTCGCACTGCGTTAAGAAACAGGGAACTTGATGGAGTTTGCCGAGGAGCCCGACCATCTGCTGAAGGGGCCTAAAGAGATGCTTCGGAAGAAGTGTGATGAAGGAGTCGAACATGCCGGTTGTCTGCAAGTTGCTGCGGTACGTTGCGTCGTACGCAACGGCAAGCGTGAGTGCAGCGCGCTCTGCGGGAAGTGTTTTGTTAATGACATCGGTGCAGTACGAAGCAAGTTCCTGCACATACATCACGCCTGGTTCGTTCGTATAGGTACACGCATCCATTTTTGGCAGCTCTCGCTCGGCACATCCCAATGGTTCTACTTTCATTGTATCCGCAGAAACTCCTGTACGGAGTGTTCCATTGAGCTGCTCACACACCGAGCGCATGTTGCACCGCAGAACACGGTAGGATTCTAAGAGTGGAGGTATGAGTTCCGATGTAAGACGGCCTTTCGTTTCAAAAATTCCCGGACGATCATCGGCATCACGCGTGCCGCCAAGTTTGAGGACAGTTTTTCCATCTGGCGTTAGCACGCTGCCACTACTTCCATAGAGAATCTGATGGTATTCATCAACCACATCCGTCAGGCGTTGTGTGACCTGTTGTCTGCACGTTGCGCTATGGGAAGCGGGATCGGTTGGTGGTACGGATGAGCTGCTTTGAGCCCATCCTGTAGCCATAAAACCCAGAATGCTTACAGTGATGGTCGCGCCTGTAAGAGGGCGAGAAATTGTCATGGCGCAGAGGAAGAAGAAGCGGGCGGCGGAAGAAGGTTGATGGTAGGAGGCGATGCAAGAGGATAGTAAATGCGCTTCAGAATATCCAAGGGATCGATGTATGGATTTTCTTCTTCGTTTTCCGGGAGTGTTGCATCCTGTAGTTCTTTCGTGACATCTGTAAATTGTTGACCCGATGCTTCGGCCGTGATCTGCCACGTGAAAGAGAGAATATGTTCTGGTTCCAACGTTGTGCAAATGACGTCATCGGTACACACCGGTTTTTGGCTGCCAAGGCGAAGTGTGCGGCCTTGATAATCCTGTTTCACAAGTGGAGCACGCCGGGCAAACAGGCGCGAGACGCGCTCTCGAAGATCGTATTCCGTGTGCGCAATGCGTCTCCACTGTTCTGCGGAATGTCGTTCTGTTGCCGCACTGGATGTTTCGCTGGAAACCGATTGTGCCATGCGTGGGTAGGTCGGCGCCCCACCTGTCGTACTGTTGCGGAATGCACAGTATTCGTCTCCCGCTCTCTGGATGATGTCTTTGATCGCTTTCAATTTCTCGATGACACGATCGAATGTTTCCGTAGGAGCCGTAGGAATTGTCATCGCATCATCTGGTGTTTGCACATCGGGCAAGACAATATCGTCGAAGATGGAAATATCGGGGAAGAGCTTCTCATCTGGAATGAGCGGAATATCGGGTAGTGTTGATGGATCTGGAATGCCGTTCTGTGGCTCAGGAAGCTTGATGCGCACTTGCGTGATATCGAGCACTGGAATGGAAATGCCACCGCTGCCGGAAATGGCAAAGGCAGAGAAATCTGCAGTTACGTCAGGGCTCCGTGGCCAATGAGCAGTGCCGGGTTCAGCAAGGTTATAGTCCGGATCATCCACAAAATCGGTCAGGCTTGGCCGCTTGGGGAGCCATGTATCGAGGAGTGAATACACCGGCACTGTATAACGCGCATTACTGCACCACTTCAGTTCGCAATCATCGTGTACGCGGATAAATTCTTTGGAAACATCGCGCCATGCATCCGTGATTTTCATACGCGTCTCTGCCGATGCATCCCAACTTGCGATATTTTCGGCATTCGTCTTATACCACTGTGCGAAAAACGCGCGGATTTCATCCTGTGACTGCAGCAACGTGGCAGT
Organism: uncultured Candidatus Peribacteria bacterium; assembly: GCA_964515125.1. Lineage (GTDB taxonomy): Bacteria > Patescibacteriota > Gracilibacteria > Peribacterales > Peribacteraceae > JALQTW01. The sequence goes on along the minus strand of CAZEUQ010000040.1, from coordinate 2,625 downwards.
CGTTTTTGCAAGGGACCCACGGAGCACCTGCACTTTTGCAATCTGCGTTTTATATGCCATCAGTTTTGCAATCACTGGTTCTGCAGCCCCCTGCTGACCGGAGGTATTCTCCCATTGTTTCCACTCGTGGATGAGTGCATCCAATTCTGCATCCGTCGTCATAGGAACAACAATCGGAACGCGCACCTGCCGGACGGGGAGCGTATACGACGATGCAAGCGCAGAAAGCACGGAACCGAGGAGTCCATCTCCTGCACGGATTTCCACCTCTACCGTTCCATCCATTTTAGAAACGCCCTGTCCTGCAAATTGCAGGAGTGGATCATTGGGATCAAACCCCGTTCCATAACTTGCAGGAAGAATAATGCGCGCGGTTGGCGGCTGCATGATGTCGGTGAGCACGCTTTGCTGACGCTGCCACCAGCGCACGAGTGCGCGTTGTTCCTGCGGTGTAGATATGGGATTTGTAACATCATCAAAACTATCTGCACGGTTTTCACCTGTTGTCTGTGCAGCGACTCTTTTTTCTGGGTGTACCGTTGCCAGGTATTCCGAAATTTCTTCACGGTCATCGGCATTTACACGTAACTCTCGTACCTTTTGCATATCGAGCAGCGTCAGGTTTGTTTTTTCATCCTGCACCCAAGGTGACTCCACCTCTCGCTCATCGCGTGGGGGGTTTAACTCCTCTGGTTTATATGGAGAAAGAGCAGGATTTGGATGCACTTCTCCGCGTTGTGGCAGTGTTTTCCACGCAGGAGGATCTCCATCGCTCGTCGCTGTTTCGTACAATTCACAGCGATTTTCGCGATCTTGCGCAACGCTCGTCAGTGCATCTTTGACGAACGGATATTCGTAACACTCCGCAGCCGCACGTTGCGTCTGCCCCTCACTGTTGATGGCAAAGCCACGAAGCGAGGCAAGATTCGCCGGGAAGTTTGTCTTATCCTCGCCGGGCTGCAATCCGTAGTGACGATAATATGGTGCAATAACGCCATGGTAGACAGCAGGACTCACGATGATGATTTCTCCTCCTGGGCCAAGAACACAGGAAGGACCTTCATAATTAAATTCAGGCGTGCATTCACCTTCCGCATTGGGCGTTGCAGGAACGAGTGAGCAGCTATATGCCCCTAAATCGCGCACATTTCTGATAGAGATCAGTGTTCCTGGGGTCCAAATTTCGCAACGAAATTTTACTCCACAGCGACAATCCTGCCCCTCGCAAATGCCGGAAAAATCAAAGCATTGATGTCGTGGGATGCCACAGTCTAGTGGACGTGCAGCCGTTTCTTTTTTCTTCTGAATCTTGTCGTGCAGATCTTTGCACTCCTTTGGAGTTGCCTTGAGTGGCTGAATCATACAAAGCTGGTCTGGATTAAGAGCTTCGTCATACATCCAACATGCGGATGCGTAGCCATAGGCGTTGGATGGGTACACATAATTTCCTCGTACTCCGACACCTGTTTTAAGTGCATCAAAGGGCTTATTCGCAAAGCCGGGAACACTTGTATCCTCTGGCGTTGCAATGTCTGCAGGTGTTGCTGTTTTGAGTGCTCCCGCATCCAGCCATCCACCACACTGAACATTGTCGATATTCTCTTTGATGAAGCCAATCTCCTGTGTAATTTCAGTCATGTTTACGGGCTTCCTTTTTGTGCGTTCTTCAAAGGACTGAAAACGCTCCGCATGCGCAAGTGTGAGCGGAAGAAGAATGAGCGGGGGGAGGAGGCTCCAGTGAAAGCGCATACAGTAGAAGGAGTGTAGCATGTGTAGAAGATTTTTTGATATCGGATGAGGCCTTAAAATGCCACATACCAAATGCTCAAGCTTCAAACAAATTTCAATAGTAAAATTTGAAAATTCAATACTTGTTTGACCTTTGTCATTTGGCCTTTGAAGTTTTTCTACCACACCAACATCTCCCACTTCTCTCAAGTACACTTTCTTGCACATCCATTTCCCGCGGCGTACAACTGTGCGCAGAGATCTCCTTGTATCCCATTCCCCACATTGTGATGTTCTCTCTCAATCGCATCGAAATCATCGGCTACCAGACACAACCCGTTCAAGTCCGACAAACGCCCGGTGGCACAAGTGTGACCGATTTGAATATCGTCGTGCCCTATTCGTTTAAGACAGATGCCGGCCAAACGCTTTCTGGAAAGAGCTTTCATACGGTGACGCTGTGGGGCCCCATGGCGGATGTTGCAGGACAGTACGTAAAACCCGGCGCGCAGCTCTACATTTCCGGACGCATGCAGACCGATAGTTGGGATGATGAAAAGACCGGCGAAAAGCGCAGCAAAACAAAGATTGTCGCTATGGATATGATCCTTTTGGATCCCAAAGATGGCCAGCGCGATCTTCCTGCGAGTGCGATGTCCATTGGCACCTGTTTAAACCGCGTGCAAATCATTGGTAACGTCACGAAAGATCCTGAAATTCGAACAACAACCAGCGGCCAGCATGTGCTGACGATTGGTGTTGCCACCAATGAACGCTGGCGCGATAAGGCATCCAACGAACTCAAGGAACGCACCGAATTCCACTCCGTCGTAGTATGGGGCGAACTTGCCCAGACCTTGGCACAGAACCTAAAGAAAGGTCAGAGGGTTTTTGCAT
>CAZEUQ010000039.1:0-9371 GCA_964515125.1 uncultured Candidatus Peribacteria bacterium | reverse complement strand
TGGGTTGGGAATAGAAAAAGATCTGCTGAGGGGAAGTTTCTATGTTCGATTTAGATATCGCTTCATTTTTCCCATCGAGGATCATCATGGGGGCATGGTGGGGTTTGGCGGACGTACCCTTGCAGAGGGCGAAGCGAAATATGTGAACAGTCCCGAAACGCCGCTCTACCACAAATCCCAGATTCTCTTTGGTCTTTCCAAGGCACGCGATGCCATCCGCACATCGCGCTCTGTATTGCTGGTGGAGGGATACTTCGATGTGGTCGCAGCACACAAAGCAGGCATTGCAAACGTTGTTGCCGTGAGTGGTACGGCTTTGACGGAGGAACACGCACATCTTTTGCATCGCTATGCGGATCGTGCAATTTTGTGTTTGGATCAGGACCGTGCAGGAAAGGATGCCGCACGAAGAAGTTTTGGCATCCTCACGAAAGCAGAACTCTCGGTGACGGCCGTGACGATTCCGGCAAAAGATCCGGATGAACTTGTGCTCAAAGACGCCGCACTCTTCAAGCAGCTTGCGGAAGATGGAGGACTTCCGTACATCGATACCGTCCTTGCAAATCTTTCCGGTGCAACCGATCTCACATCGCCACAAGGAAAAAAAATGGTGATCGAGGAAATTCTTCCGCTCATCGAAGAGCTGACCAGCGCTGTGGAACGCGAAGCGTACATCGAAAAAGCCGCATCCCTTGTGGGGAGTACCGTCACGGCACTGAAGGTGGATCTTGCACGGAGTGAAAAGAAAACAGGCGCACCGCACGAGGAAAAAAAGAGGAACGCCATGGAATCGCCGCTGTTTTCGGTTTCCGAGTTGTCCGTTGCTATCGCACTGTTGTATCCCGATCATCGCGACATGCTGAAGGAACTTCTTCCTCCCGAAGACGCAGACCTTGCGGCATCCATCACATGTATTCTGGAAGCGCAAGATCTTACATCCCCCGGATTCATCGGAAATCTTTCTCTCTCCGATGAATTAAAGCAACGTCTCTCCCTCGCCGTGCTGTACTGTGAAGAAAATTTTGCGCAGTGGTCTCAAACGGTCGCGCGCCGAGAGCTCCATAAACTGTGCATGACCCACAACCGTGAACTGGTCCGTAGGAAACAGCAAGAGATCATCGAACAGTTAAAATCCGCACGGAAGGCAGGTCGCAGAGACGAAGAAGCCCAATTACTCACGCAATTTGAGCAATCGATGAAGCTAACGAAAATGGCACACTAGAGAAGACAGAAAGCAAAAAACAGAAGGCAGAAGTCAGAAGTTAGAACTTAAACTAGCCTCACTGCCTTCTGATTTCTGCCTTCCATCCTCTCTTTGTTTGCTCTTGGCTTTTTCCAAAGCATCTCTATACTGTCGTCCCATGGCTAGTCACCCACGAAAATTCATCCATCAGCCAACTGAGGATGACATGAAAAAATATCCTGACGAAGTGAAACATCTCGTAAAGAAAGGACGCGAACAGCGCTACGTCACGCATCAGGAAATTTTGAAGGCCATTCCGAATGCGGAAGAAGATATCGATCTTCTGGATACCGTCTACACACTGTTTGTCGATCTCGGTATCGATGTGATCGACGTGAAGGAAACGCTCATTTGGCAAAAGAAGCACGGCAAGGGAAAGCACGGTGATGATGAAGGAGGACAGGGTGCGCTCACCGCTGCCACAAGTGATGATGCATCGCTGGAAGTTGTCGCATCCGCAGGCATTCAATCGGAACCCCCAAAAGGAAAGCCAAAAGCGGGTGGTGATGAAAAGAAGCCCGTACGGAAAGAGCGTGAAGTCGATCTTCTCGAAATTTCCAATGACTCCGTGCGCATGTACCTCTCCGAAATTGGACGCGTGCCACTCATCGACGGTCGTAAGGAAGTGGAACTTGCGCGCAGGATCCGAAAAGGTGATGCCGGAGCAAAACAGCAACTTGCCGAAGCAAACCTTCGTTTGGTTGTCTCCATCGCGAAAAAGTACATGGGCCGTGGCCTCTCCTTCCTCGACCTTATTCAAGAGGGAAACATCGGACTCTTCCGTGCCGTCGAAAAATTTGACCCGGAACGCGGCTTTAAATTCAGTACCTACGCAACATGGTGGATCCGCCAGGCCATCACACGCGCCATTGCAGACCAGGCACGAACTATTCGCATTCCCGTGCACATGGTGGAAACCATCAACAAGCTTACCCACACGCAACGTCGTCTTGTGCAGGAATTGGGTCGCGAACCGACCGTCGAAGAACTCTCTGTCGAAATGGAAATGGACATCAAGAAAGTTCGTCACATTCAGAAGATCAGTCAGGACATCATCTCCCTGGAAGCTCCTGTAGGATCGGAAGAGGACTCGAAGCTTGGCGATTTCATCGAGGACGAAGATGCCGTGAATCCTTTCGACGCGACGAACCGCCAGCTCCGCAAGGAAAACGTACACGCAATGTTGGAATTCTTAACGCCACGCGAACGCAAAATTATCGAGATGCGCTTTGGACTTCGGGATGGCATCGGTCACACACTGGAAGAAGTCGGTAAAGAATTCAACGTCACGCGCGAACGTATTCGCCAAATCGAGGCGAAAGTCCTGCAGAAGCTCCGTGATCATCCTCGTAGTGCAACGATCCGTGAACATGGTCCTCTCAAAGGCCGTGCTGCCAAATCTATGACGGGCATGCTCTGCCCGGAATGCCGCAAGGGAACGCTCGTGGAAATCCACCAGGGCGGCAAAACGCACTACAAGTGCGACCGCTGCGCGTATGTCCTCGCAGAAGTGAAGAAATAGCTGATTGAGAACTCTCTTCGGGGTAGGATACAGCTATGCCTATTAAGAGTTCAGTAAAGGCTTCTCGTGTGAAACAAGAGAAGGTTTCGATCTCCTCTTTTGATGCATCGTACGCAGCACTTAACGCATCGCAAAAAAAAGCAGTTGATTTCATCGAAGGTCCCGTCATGGTCATTGCGGGTCCGGGAACAGGAAAGACGCAGGTGCTCTCACTCCGTGCGGCGAATATCCTCAAGCGCACGCAGATGCGGCCCTCCAACATCCTGTGTCTCACATTTTCCGTGAGCGGTGCAACGGCCATGCGCGAGCGTTTGCGATCGATCATCGGATCCGATGCGTACGGCATCACGATCACGACGATTCACGGATTTTGTCATGATCTCATTCAAAGTCATCCTGCAGTTTTTCATGATTTCCTCTCGCTCGAACATATCAGCGATGTCGGCCGCTACCAATTATTGAACAAAATACTTGATCAACTTCCCGTAGGTTCTGAACTTATTTATCCAAAAGACAGGTACATGCGTACCGCCGATATTTTGCAGCGCATCAGTGAAGTAAAACGTGAGGGGATTTCCATGGATCGATTAGAAGATGTCTCGCGCCTGTACAAGAATGAAATGGCAACAAAAAGTCGCGAAGGAACGAAAGCCCATGAGCGAAATCTTCGCATGGCAAAACAGTTTCAGGAATTTATCGAGATATTTTATCAGTATCAAACAGCACTCACAGAGTCCCAGCGTTACGATTTTGATGACATGATCCTCTATGCCATTCGGGCACTGGAAGAAGAGGAGTGGCTTCGTGCATCCCTTCAGGAGCGCTATCAATATATTCTTGTAGATGAATACCAGGATACGAACGGTGCGCAAAACCGCGTGATTGAATTGCTTTCTACTCCACCCGAGGGTGTTCTGCAGGCTCCGAACATCTTCGTTGTGGGAGATGACGATCAGGCTATTTACCGCTTCCAGGGTGCGAATATTGCCAACATGATGCAGTTTCACGCGCGCTTTCCAGATTCTCCCGTCATTACCCTCACGCAGAGTTATCGTTCTTCACAAGAAATTCTGGATGCATCGATGCATCTTATTGAGCATAACGAGGAGCGCCTTGTAAGAACGATTCCAGGTATCGAAAAGAAGATGGTGTCATCGGCGATCATCGAACACGGCCCCATGCCGGAGTTGCTGCGTCCTGTTTCGGACCTGACAGAGCCATTTGTTCTTGCGGAACGTATTCAGGAATTTTTGAAGGCAGGAATTTCGCCGGAGGAAATTGCAGTTCTCGTCCGCACGAACCGTGAACTGGAAACACTGCATACCGTCTTGAAAGGTTTCAACATTCCTGTGCAGCGTGCGGGGAAGCTAGATGTTCTTGCGCATTCCTCCGTACGGAGCTGCATCACGTTACTTCAGGCAATCATGCGTCGTGATGATGATCATCTTTACTCCTCCGCGCTCGCACTCCCGTGTTTTGGCTGTTCCATGGCGGATCTTGGAACGCTCCTTGCGCTCCAGCGTGAACGCAATGACACGTTCAAGAAAGAGGGAAAAGCATATCGTCCGCTCATCGACGTGTGTGCAGAATTGGAAGTGAAACAGGAGGAGTGGGGGATCACCAATGCGCAGGCGTTGCTCCGTACACGAGATATCATCCTGTCGCTCTCGCTCAATCGTGAAACCCTCACACTGCCCGATCTTTTGGAAAGCACACTCCATCAGTCTGGCCTCATTCCGGAAGATCCTCTGACGATTGATCCTCTGGATCTTGCTGCGCTTCAGGCATTCTTCAGCTTTGTGAAAAACCGCTGTCACGAAAACCTTTCGTTTGACCTGCCCTCCCTCATGGCAGACCTTTCGTATCGTGAGCGCTATGGCATTGCGCTCACATACGATGTGCCGCACCTTCTTGACACTGCAGTCCAACTGATGACGGCCCATGGTGCCAAGGGGCTCGAATTCACGGTCGTCTTCCTCATGAATTTCCGTGAGAAGCACTGGGGCAAGAGGCGCAAACTCACGGGGCTTTCTCTTCCAGAGCATCTTCTCTTTGCATCGCATGATGATGAGAACGACGAAGACGAACGTCGTCTTGCGTACGTTGCGTGGACACGTGCGAAGAAGTACCTCATTTTCAGTTGCCCGGAGCGCGTGACGATGAACGAACGAGAGCAAAGTGTTGCTCCATCCGTCTTCTTTGCGGAGGCGGGATCACTCCCGGAACGCGCTGCCACACTCACGTCATCCGATCGAGTGAGCACTCTGCTATTGCCGACATTTGACGTGCATGGCGATGAGCATCTGAGAACATTCTTGCGTCGCAGATTGGAGACATATCGACTGTCCGTTTCATCCCTCAATAAGTTCCTTGCGGATCCTCTTCTCTTCTTGCGTGAGGATTTGCTTATGTTGCCGCAGGCGCGTGACCCCATCACGGCGTACGGCATCGCCGTGCATAGCGCCCTCTTGGAATGGGGAAAGCACGTTGCAGAAGGATTTTCACGGGAAGATCTTTTGCGTGTTTTCCACGAAGCGATCAATGAGAAAGAAGTTCTGACGAGTGTTCAGAAAATGGATCTTTTGGATCTTGGGACAAAGGCGCTCACGCGGTATTACGACGAGCGATTATCGCAGGAAAGGCCGATCATCTCTGCACTCGAGAAATCTCTAACAACGCACTATGAGGATATTCCGCTTACAGGAAAGCTCGACCGCATCGATCTCTATCATGAAACAGGATCACACGTGCACATCATCGACTACAAGACGGGATCTCCCAAAACGGAAAAGCAGGTGAAGGAAGATCGCAATGGGGACCTCTATCGTCAGCTCGTTTTTTACAAACTCCTCACCGATCTCTCGCCACAATTCGCAGGCTACACTGCCGAGGAGTTATCCCTTGAATTTATCGGTGAACGCAGTGAAGAGCCACGGCGTTTGACGTTCTCCATCCCTGTGCAGGACATTCATGATCTTCAGGAACTCATCAAAAAGGTCTGGCAAAAGATTCAGGCGCTGGATTTTACGTCATTGTAAGATTGTCAAAACCATATCTTGCAAGATTCGCTCCAAGGGCTAGCATCGAGCTATGGAGAAAAGAGAATCGTGCATCTCGGAACAGGAATTTGTGGAAGTATGCAGGAGGGCCTCTGCCATTACTGCCGATCTTGAAGAGTCAAGGAGCCAATTAAAATCAGCACTCATGCGCGGTGCACTCATGGAACTCGGGACGAGTATTCCAGGCGCTGTCATGGTCGGCATTGTCGAACTCCTAATTTCATCAAGTAGTATTTTTGCGCTCCACATTGCACCACACCTTTATAAACGTTTTCTTGGACGGGAAGCTGCTTTGGTCTGTGAATTGCACGATGCGCTGGAGAAAATTAGGGAATTTAGTCGGCGCGACCTCGATCGTGCCCTCAGCCTTTCAGGCCATACACACATCGTCATCGTGCCCGTGCCTGACGGTGAGCACGATGTATATGTACGGACATAGAATGCGCCTGTTTTACCCTTGACTTGGAAGAAAGTTTTCACTAAACCATGGCCACTTTTTTACTTTCTACCACTCTCTCCTATGGAAAGACAGTACAAAGAATTTGATGCCGGTACCCCAATGAACGCTCACAATTTTCTTGCAGAGCTTAACCATCATGGAATTATGGGACATGCAAGAGGGACAATTGTTTGTATCCTGCAGAACCATCTTACTGCGGAAGATCATAAGAAAATCGACGATGTCCAAGCGCACTTTGCAGTTCCTCAAGAGAAAGCACTGACGGAATAGTTATGGAAAATCTTGCCCATTTGATTCGGCAGGAATGGGGGCGAGTTGAAGTTTCTCCTCCGGATGAATCTCTCGTGAAAAGACTGACGGTCGAACTTGCGGAAAATGAGGTGTGGGTTCGCGATTCATCGCCGGATGGTTTTTCCGTTCGTCTCGATAACCTCGTTCCATCTCACCGGCAACAGATGCTCCACATTCTCTCTTGTGCACGGACACACATGCAGAATGTTATGTTGCACGATGGAGCAGAAACTCCTGAAAGGCACGAGTAGCCCTTCCTCGATGACTTGTACTATTTTTTTGTTCAAGAGAAAGGGCTGAAAATACGGCTCCATAGCCATTTGGCTTAAAGCATGCGGAGATGGGGAGCCCTGGCAAATAATCCGCTTCCAGTGTTTCGGTGATCTCGCCGTCACAACGGCCCTCGAAGAGATGTTCGTTGCCGTGTTCATCGAGAAGCGCAAGAACGCAGACAAAGTGCGCACGCTTGTTGTGCTCCTTCTTCATACGTTCAAGGAAGAATGAAATCCATTCTTCATCCGATGCGCTCGGTCCCGCGCCCCAACGACGTGTATGAATGCCGAGTTCATCGACGAGTGCTTCAACGATGATGCCCGAGTCATCGGCGAGCGTTGGAATCTTTGTCTTCTCAAAATAAAAGCGTGCTTTCTCGAGCGCGTTCGCTTCGAACGTCTCGCCGTGTTCGGGAGGAGATTCAAAAATGCCCACTTCTTCTGGCGTCATGATCTCGATCGAAAAATCTGTGAGTGCCTCTTTGATCTCGATCATCTTTCCTTTGTTGGAGGTTCCAATGAGGAGTCTTTCCATAGAGGAAGAATAGCATGTGTTACGCCTTTCGTGCCTTGATGTGTGAGAGGATAGATGGAATGAGTTCGATGGTATCGAGGCGTTCATCGAGATTCTGGATTCCCGATTTCATGAAGTTTATATTGACCTTGATAGTTCGTATCTCTCCCTTTATTTCAACGATATCTTTCTTCATTTCTCGAATATCTTCCGCTACCTTTTCCATCTTTTTTCCAAAGGAATCCATCCTCAAATCCAAGCCTTTGATATGGACAAAGATGTCACGAAGCGTGATCTCATTCTGTGGGCCGTCTGATGGGGACGTTGTATGCATGCCGGAGTGTCATTGTACGAAAAGAGCCCCATCTGAAAAGCCATATGGCTTGCCTGGTTCTCTGGATGGTGATCTGACGTATGCGTCAGGCCATCATCTTAGATTGGTGTCCTCTTCATGTCGGAAGGATAGTGCGAAGAAATGTCCTTCTTTGTTGCGTCAAGGAAGAGCCAAGAAAGACCGCAACCGATAGGACATGAAACGCAATCTACGGCATACAAGTGATCAGCTGGGAATCCAGAAAGAAAGAGAATGACTATACAGAAGTCCTCTCCATATAAATCTTTCTGGCTTTGGCGCCCTCGGAAGGGCCAATCAGCCCTTTCTCCTCCATAATGTCGAGTAAGCGTGCAGCACGTGCATAGCCAACTTTCAGCTGGCGTTGGAGCAGGCTCGCGGAGGCCTTTCCTGTTTCCTGTACGACACGAACGGCCTCGAAGAACATATCATCGCCGCCGTTATCGTCACTCTCCAGATCGATCGTCTGTGTCGTTCCTGTTACAGCCCCCGGCTCATCACCGGCGCCAAGACTGATTTCTTCCGTTAAGTGTCCTCCTCCTGCAATCTTTACTGCATTGATGACGCGCTCAGCTTCCTTCGTGGAAATGTAAATACCTTGGATGCGGATGGGCTTCGGTGTGGATGCTGTGGAGTAGAGCATGTCTCCTTTTCCAAGAAGATCTTCTGCTCCAACGGAATCCAGGATGGTCCTAGAGTCGATGGCGCTGACCACGCGGAACGCAATGCGGGTTGGAATGTTCGCTTTAATGAGACCGGTGATGACATCCACGCTCGGACGTTGCGTTGCGACGATCAAGTGCATACCGACGGCACGAGCCATTTGCGCAATGCGGGCAATCATCGTTTCTGTTTCTTTGCGGTGCTGTCGCATCATCAAATCCGCAAGTTCGTCGATCACGACGACGATGCGTGGCAGGACATTCTCCTCTTCCATTTGTTTCTCGTTGTATTCCGCAAGGTTGCGCGCATTCACTTCCGCGAAGCGATGAAGCCGACGACCCAGTTCCGCAACGCACCAGCGAAGCGCTTGCAGCGCTTTGTCCGATTCCGTAATCACGGGAGTGAGCAAATGGGGGATGCCGTTATAGGGCATCAACTCAACGCGCTTGGGGTCGATGAGAATAAACTTGAGTTCATTCGGACGGTTCTGGAACAGGAGCGAAATGAGGAACGTGTTCATACAGACGGATTTTCCTGCCCCCGTTGCACCGGCGATGAGCAAGTGCGGCATATCTTCGATACTTGCAACAACGGATTCTCCGGATACATCGCGGCCCAACGGAAGAGAAAGAGGGGATTCCGAACTGCGGAATTTCTGTGATTCAAGAATTTCACGAAGACGTACCGTCACACGGTGCTCATTCGGCATTTCAATCCCCACGAGTGCTTTTCCCGGAATGGGAGCCTCTATGCGCAGGCTTTGTGCGGCGAGGGCAAGTGCGAGGTCATCTTTCAGCGCTTCAATCTTCGAAAGTTTGACGCCCTCGGCGGGTTGCAATGTAAATTGTGTGACGGTCGGTCCGGGGTGTGCATCTTTCATGGTCACATCCATATCAAATTCTTTGAGTTTCTCTTGGATGAGCGCGGCTTGCTTGAGGAGATCACTATCCTTCACGGTCAATTCCGACTTGGAAGCATCCAGCAAGTCCATGCCT
>CAZEUQ010000038.1:4335-9410 GCA_964515125.1 uncultured Candidatus Peribacteria bacterium | reverse complement strand
TCTTTCCTCTGTTGGTCTACGTGGATCCATCACCACTGATGGAGTTGCGCTTACCTTTGCGGAGCTTCAGGGGCACGCCGTGACAGTCGGGCTCATCCCCATTTCCCGTCAGATGACGAACTTGGGACAGTTGAAAGAAGGGGAGAGGGTGAACATTGAAACGGATATCATCATGAAATATCTTCTAAAATCCGAAGCACGGACAACGACATCCGGACGAAACTGATATTTCGAATTTCGATCTTCGAATTTCGTGCTTATACTGCCTCTCTCATGACCTCCAGTCTTCCATCCTTCACCACGGGCAGCGTTCACCCCTCTTGGAAAATTGGCATTGTTCGATCCATCTGGCATGATGAGCTGACAAAAAAGATGATGCAGGATGCTCAAGCAGCGCTCATGGATGCTGGCATTGCATCGCAGAACATCATCATGGTGGATGCACCGGGGACATTTGAAATTCCTCTCGCCTGTAAGGCACTCATCGAACAGAAAAAAGTGGATGGTATCATTGCACTTGCGGTCATTTTGGAAGGAAGGACATCGCACGCGGGCATGATCGTGTCGGCGGCATCACAGGCATTGATGGATCTTCAATGTCAGAACAATATTCCCATCATCAACGAATTGATTCATACCAGTGACGAGAAAATTGCAGAGGAACGGGCTTCCATGGTCGGTGCAGTAGGAGCAAAGACGCTCCTCCATGCGCTCCATCTCCATGCGAAAATTCGAGAATAAAAAACTTGTACAGCAATGACAGATGAGTATATTCTGTGCGTATCATCCCCCAGTTTCTTATGCGTCGCATTTCGCTCGCGCTTACGTCTCTTCTTGTGTTGCAGCCTCTCATGGCATCCGCAGCATTATTCCCCGATGTTCCAGAAGGGTCACTCTACCAAGAAGCTGTGGACATGCTTGCATCCAAGAATATTGTGAAGGGAAATCCTGATGGAAAATTCCACCCTGAACGGAGTGTCAACAGGGCCGAGATGCTCAAGATGTTGTATGCCGCTGCAGGCCGGACGCCCAATGCATCGTTATCGAATTGTTTTTCCGATGTGCAAAAAGGGAGTTGGTACGAACCGTACGTGTGTGATGCCGCATCGCAAGCGAACAAATTTGTGCAGGGCTATGCAAACGGAACCTTCAAGCCCGATGCACCTGTGAGCAGAGTGGAGGCGCTCAAAATGATCTATACCGTTATGACACTTCCTCTTGGCGAATTCACGCAGACAGATCGGGATCGAATCGTCTTTACCGATACCCCTTCTTCCGCTTGGTATGCACAGTATCTCATTGCTGCGTATCGAGATGACATTCTGCCGCTTCCAGGACAAAGTGGTTTACAGTTTTACCCCGATAAAGCACTTCTTCGTGGCGAAGCTGCTGCCATGATCAGCTATGCCTTTCATGTGCATCACGAACAGGAATCATCTTCTTCGTTTTCGTCATCCTCTCTTTCTTCCTCCTCATCTGTGCAAACAAGCAGCGCAGTGCAGGCGCGGGAGATACATGTGACGTTCCCGTTCAGTGACAGTGGAAAATTTGAAAAGAAAGGTTCCGTGAGTTATCTTTTTTCTCTCTCTGCTGCCAAAACGACATTGGCCGTAGAAGTGAGGAGCACGGGGTTTGTGCAGGCAAACATCACATGTCGTTTATACCTCATCGATAAGGACGGCTTCTCTGGCGAATACTACCTCGGCATCCAAGATAACGGCGTATGTCGCATTCTCATCACCGCGCGTCCTGGAAATTATCAATTGCAGATTCAGCCAGACAAAGATGATGCGTATTTCTCCGTGAGCGTGAAATCTGCTACAGGCGATGGCAATGATGGATTTATCGAAGCACAGTCATTGCCTGGAAGCATCGCACGCACGGGGGTGTTGGGGCCGAATGATATCTACGACTGGTACACCGTGACCATCGATAGTCAGCGCAAGGCGACAATTGAAGTGACATCATCACCAGATGTGGGTTGCATCATCTATACACCCCTTAATATCGATCAATTTGGATTCGAAGGCCCGAAGTGCAATGCCTCTTATGATTTCAATCCCGGTACCTATTACGTCGGCATTATCCATCCATCACCCATCGGAAAGTCGATGACGTATACGATGAAGCTTCGATAGACATGAAATTCGAATGATCATTGAAGCGCTTTTACCCGTTCAGGGCCTGAGCCCTTCAGGGCCGAATGGCAAAGCGCGTAACGCGGGTCGTAGACCCGCTCCTGGTATTATCAGATCTTTTCGGATTTCGCGCTTCAGATTTCGGGTTTATAATGCTGCTTCCATGCAATTCTCACCCATTCCTGCCGCGCTTGATGACCTTCGTGCAGGGAGATTTGTCATTGTCGTCGATGGTGCAGATCGCGAAAACGAAGGGGATCTTGTTCTTGCCGCACAGTTTGCACATGAAGAAAATATCGCGTTCATGATCCGTCACACGGGTGGCGTTGTATGTTTGGCTCTCCATAACAGCATTGCCGATCACTTGGATCTCCCCGCAATGGTGGAACATAACACGAGCAAAAGAACGACGCCGTTTACGGTGAGTATAGAAGCGCGTGAAGGGATCACCACCGGTATTTCTGCATTTGATCGTGCACGGACCATTCAGGCTGCCATCAATCCCACCGCACATGCGGATGACCTCCTCCGTCCTGGTCATGTGTTTCCTCTTCGCGCGCAGGATGGTGGTGTGCTCTGTCGCGCCGGACACACCGAAGCATCTGTCGATTTGATGAAACTGACGGGACTTCGTATGGGTGCTGTCATCAGCGAACTGATGAACGATGACGGAACGATGATGCGTTTACCTGCTCTCACGGAATTTTCGAAGAAGCATGACATCAAGATCATCTCCATCGCAGATCTTGTTGCACATCGACGGCGCTTCGAAACGTTTGTACGTCTTGCAGCACAAACGGATTTGGAAACAACAACAGGTGTATGGAAATTTTCTGTATTCGACGACCATCTTCATGGCAAGCAACATACCGCTATGACGATGGGAACTATCGATCCTCTCACTCCTGTCCTTGTCCGGGTCCATTCGGAATGCCTGACCGGAGATGTGTTCCACTCTCTGCACTGTGATTGCGGTATGCAGTTGGATGCATCCATGGAACGCATTGCACAAGAGGGAACGGGTGTGCTGGTGTACTTGCGTCAGGAAGGACGTGGCATCGGTCTTGCCAATAAAATCCGTGCGTATGAGCTGCAACATGCAGGACTGGATACGGTAGAAGCGAATAAAGCGCTCGGCTTTGCCCCCGATCTTCGCGAATACGGAATCGGCGCTCAGATCCTGAAAGAACTGGGTGTCGGGAAAATGTGTTTGATGACGAATAACCCAAAGAAAATCATTGGCTTGGAAGGATTTGGCCTGGAAGTTGTAGAACAAATTCCTCTTGAACTCTTCGCGAAGAGTGAGCGACAAAAAAAATATCTCAAGACAAAAAAGGAAACAATGAATCATGATCTTCGTTCCATTTAAAAAAATACAAGGAGAAATTTTGTTTTGAAATTTTTTTGAGAAAAAAAGTTTTATCACATTTTTCAACTTTGGCTGCACGAAATATATGCAAGAAAATTTTTCTATCGTATAATAAAAGAAGTTCTTTTCTTACCCCCCTTCTCATGCCAGCCAAGAAGAAAAAGAAGGCGACGAAGAAGAAGGCTTCCAAGAAGAAGTCTTCGAAGAAGAAAAGGAGTTAGTTCCTTTCTTCTCGTCCCTCAAAAACAGATCGTCCTCGGATGGTCTTTTTTTAAGAAAAAAATCTCTTCTCTACTATCCTCCCCCTTTGGGGGAGGGGCAGGGGTGGGGGAGATTTTTCGGTAGATCTCCATTCCGTGTCCATGAGATACTGCAATTCTCATGATGTCCAATGCAGAGATTGCCGCCGTGTTTGCACGTATTGCCATGATTCTTGATCTAAAAGGCGATGAGAACCCCTTTCGTATACGGGCGTATCAGCGTGCTGCAACCAGCCTTGAAGGGCTTCGGTATCAACTTCAGGATGTCTACAAGGCCGGTGGGGTGAAGGCGCTGAAGGAATTACCCGGCATAGGGGAAGACCTTGCACTGAAGATTGAAGAGATGGTCACAACGGGAAAACTTTCGTACATGAAGAAGATTGAAGAGAAAATTCCACGTGGCGTGCTTGCGATGCTGGACATTGAAGGCATTGGTCCCAAACGTGCGAAGTTCCTCTGGAAAGATTTTGGCGTGACGGACTTGGCACAACTGGTACTCCTCGCAAAATCCGGAAAACTGGAAAAAGTGAAAGGATGGGGAGAGAAATCTGTGGAGAATATTCTCAAAGGTGTTGAGCAGAAGAAAATGACAAAAGGACGTTTGCCATGGAAGGATGCAAAGAAAATTGCAGACGGTATTCGTAAAAGACTCCTCGCATCAAAACTGTGCGAACAAGTGGAGGTAGCAGGAAGCCTTCGCCGAAAAAAAGAAACAGTCGGCGATATCGATATTCTCGTGACGAGTGCGCACGTTGCCGAGGTGATGGATCTCTTTTGCTCTATACCGAACGTTGAGCGCATCCTCGCGCGTGGCACAACGCGCTCATCGGTTTTTTTGAAGGATGGGCTTGACTGCGATCTTCGCGTGGTCGATCCTCTCTCCTTCGGAGCGGCACTCCAGTACTTCACGGGAAGCAAAGAACACAATGTGAAGCTCCGCAAACGAGCACTCAAGCATGGCTACACCATCTCCGAGTACGGCGTGTATCGCGGACGAGCAGCAAAAAAAGGAGAGCTCGTTGCATCGAAGACGGAAAAGGATGTGTATCGCATCGTGGGACTTCCGTGGATTCCTCCGGAATTTCGATTGGATCATGGAGAGATTGAGGCTGCGGAGGAGGGGCAGGGGAGGTTAGAGGAGTACATGAGAGAAAAGAAGTCAGAAGTCAGAAGGCAGAAATGAGAGCGGGTCTTCGACCCGCGGTGTAGAAAAGAAAAGTGGCTAGAGGCTAGCGGCTAGTACACTGCACGTGTGCCCACAAAGCTCAGTTGGCCTAGCCCCGCTTCGCGGGGCGTATTCAAAAAAGC
>CAZEUQ010000038.1:0-4235 GCA_964515125.1 uncultured Candidatus Peribacteria bacterium | reverse complement strand
TTCAAAAAAGCGCCTGCGCGCTCTTTGATGTATCATGCCGTCGCCTTTCATGCCCACAAAGCTCAGTTGGCCTAGCCCCGCTTCGCGGGGCGTATTCAAAAAAGCGCCTGCGCGCTCTTTGATGTATCATGCCGTCGCCTTTCATGCCCCTGTAGCTCAGTTGGATAGAGCGCCTGGCTTCGGACCAGGAGGTCGTGGGTTCGAATCCTGCCGGGGGCACCATTGCAAAATCCACAGGAAAAAAGTATCATGAGAAACTATGTCACATATTTTAGAGCAGCATAAGGATACATTTTTCCAAACGACCGTAAATCTACAAGAGTATGAGGAATATATGCAGAAGCTGATGATCGATGATCCTTTGAAGATGGAAAGAGCTAAACAGAGACTGAGTCTTTTTTTGCAAAATCAAAACCCCGCAGTGACAAGAATCTTGATGGAAATTATCGACAAGTTAAAACGTACCTTAGGAGTTACCCCGACCGTACATGTCCTTCCAAAAAGCGTTGAAGAAATACGGCGGGACTTTCCGTATGACGAATTGTCCACAATCAAGAATGCCTATGACGAGATACTCACAACTCTTATTGATACTGCAGCAAGTAATTTTTTCTTGAGTCTTCAGGAAACGGAGCGCGAAGCTCTGAAAAGGGAATCAGAGAAAGCAGAAGCGGATGATGTGCACTATTACATTGCTGACTATTACCTGCTCAATATTGCCCGAGATTGAATTTAGGGTTTCCACGTCCCATGAAACTCTCCTTTTTTATCTACTCTCTCAAACCCATGCGCACCGAAGAAATCACGCTGTGCTTGGATGAGATTTTGCGGCAATCGTTCCGTTCTGTAGGCATCGTATGAGGTGAGTGATGCTGTGAGAGAGGGAGCGGGAATACCGCGTGCGAGAGCAAGCATCACGAGCGTTCGCCAGTCGTGATGGCGCTCTCCACTGAACATCATCCGCAGTTCCATTCGTGCATCGTTGTTTCCGGCAAACATCTGTTGGTACTTCTCCACCCCGCCCGATCGAATAATGCACCCGCCGCGCCAGATGCGGGCAATCTCCGCAAGCGGTAGATCCCACTTTTCTTCCGCACTTGCGGTTGAGAGAAGCAAGAATCCTTCCGCATACGCCGAGAGAATGCCGAGCTCCAGTGCCGCTTTCACGCAGTGCACGAGATCGTCCTTCTTCGGCAGTTTTGTTTCAATCAGCTCAAATGGCGCCTCTTTACTGCGCTTGATACGGAAATCCTTCGCGCCAGAGATAATGCGTGCGTCCACCGCGGCTGTGATGATGGGAACGGCAACGCCGAAGTGCATCGCCGCATCGGTCGTCCATTTCCCCGTTCCTTTCTGCCCTGCTTTATCGAGGATCTCATCCACCAGATTGGCATCACCCTCTTTTGTTCTGAAAATCTTTGCCGTGATCTCGAGCAAGAACGAGCGAAGGTACGGCGTTTGGGTCCATCCGTCAAACAAGTCCGCGAGTTCCGCATTCGTCAAACCTCCCAATTCTTTTAAGACGTGATAACACTCCGCGATGATCTGCATCATGCCGTACTCAATGCCGTTATGAACCATCTTCACAAAGTGCCCCGCACCGCCTGGGCCCATATACGTCACGCACTTTCCTCCAGCTCCATCATCTGCAGCCATTTTCTGGAAAAGTGGCATTCGTGTATCGATCGCTTCCTTCGATCCGCCGGGCATCATACTGGGGCCGTTCAAAGCGCCTTCTTCGCCGCCAGACACGCCCATCCCGATGAAGTGAATTCCTTTTGATGCGAGCTCTTTCTCGCGACGTTCGGTATCGCGGTAGTGGCTGTTGCCTGCATCGATGACGGTATCTCCTTTCTGCAGCATCGGCAGGAGATCATTGATCATTTCATCGACAGCGTCACCCGCTTTGACCATGAGGAGGATTGATCGCGGAAGTTTCAACGCCTGTATGAATTCCTCCAATGTTTTTGTCGCAGTGAACGATCCCTCCGATGCGTGAGCCTTCATGAAGGTATCGGTCTTTTCCGTTGTTCGATTGAACACGACGACACTGGCGCCATTGCGAGCAGCATTCCGAGCGAGATTCGCTCCCATGGTGCCGAGTCCAATAATACCAAGTTGCATCATTGCATCTAGCTTATCATGCATGGGTCGCGGCCCGAAGGGCCGCTCTCGGTAGACTAATAAAACCAGAGCGGGGCTTCGCCCCGCGGTTATTTGAAAATGCTATTTTCCCGAAACCTTCTTCCAGTCTTCCATAAATTTCGTAAGCCCATTATCCGTGAGTGCATGATGTGGCAATTTCTTGAAGACGTCGTAGGGGATGGTGCAGATGTGTGCGCCCAGCTTCGCGGCATCCACGATGTGCCTGGGGTGTCGTGTTGATGCGACGAGAACTTGCGTCTCAAATCCGTAGTTCATCCACGCATCCATAATCTCCTCGATCAATTTCATCCCATTTTCTCCTTGATCATCCAACCGTCCGATGAACGGGCTAATGATGGTCGCGCCGGCCTTTGCGGCAAGAATCGCCTGTGCAACAGAGAAGATGAGTGTTGTGTTGGTGCGAATCTTTTTTTTCTTGAAATACGTAAGTGCTTTAAGTCCTTCGGTTGTCATGGGGACTTTCACGACGATGTTCTTGTGCCACCCAGCATACTCTTCGCCTTGTTTGATCATTCCTTCGCTGTCTTCTGCCGTTACCTGCGCGCTCACATTCGGGACGTACTCGCACATTTCCAGGACCGTCTTTTTGAAATCTTTTCCTTCTTTCGCAACAAGGCTCGGATTCGTCGTCACGCCGTCAAGGACACCCCACGACGAAATCTCCTTCACGTGATCGACATTGGCGGTATCTAGGAACAGCTGCATGTCCTCAGAGTAACCGTTTTCGGCTTTCTCTTCTAGCTATTTTGGCGATGATGATCCGTTCCTCCGCCGCTTGAGATGACGGAAAAGGAGGAACGAGACGAACGCGAGGCCGAGCACAGCGCAGACGTACACGATGATGTTCTCGATGAACGCGAGATTCTGCGCGAACGTCCGATACGTCTTTCCTACCGACCAGGCGATCATCCCGAGTGCGAATGTGCGCACGAGGCTCCCGAGAAAGCTCCAAATGAGGAACTCATGGACGGGAATGCGGATGAGTCCGCAGAAGATGCCGACGAGCACCGAGGGCAACCCCGGAATCGCGCGCGTAATGAAGATGGCCGCTTCGTCGGCATGTCGTTTTTTGAACCACTTCTCCGCGTCATCGATCATCTGCCAGTTCACGCCGAGAAAACGCCCGAACCTGTCGATTGCGACCTTTTCGCCAATGCGCGCGAGATAGTACGGAAAGAGCGACCCGATCGCGATGCCAAGCGATGCCGGCAGCATGATCTGTAGAAGAATCGTGGGGAGTGCCATCTCGAAAGGCATGCCCTTTGTCATGAAGAAGCTCGCCGTGAGCACCACGACCGTCGACGGAATGGGCGCGATGATTTCTTCCACGATGCTCGCGAGAAATACGCCTAGTGCTCCATATTCTTGGAGGAGCGGGAGGAGGCTTTGCGTAAGGTGATCGAACATGTCTGTAGAAGTGTAGAGGAGTATGGGGCGCTCAAAAAGCGTCTTCTAGTAAGGTGCATCATACTCAATAAGGAGGCAATGTTAGCGCTGTCTTAATGCATCTGCGGCAATTGCTGCTATTTCTGCTGCTGCATTAGCGCGCAGGTGTTTCGGAAACATTTCTGCTTTTTGTGCGTACGAATTGATAATTTCTCCAACTGCCCTCCTGTATTCCTGTGATATTTGCAGTATGGTTGCAATGTTTTGCTGAGCCAGTTCGGGATCTGTTGTTGCCTCAGAAGGAATTACAGCTACCGCATCTGTTAGATCAGCAAGAAAACGTTTCTCGACATTCGAAACATCATTACCACACTGCATTGCCAGCGTCAGCACAGGATCGGGTGATCCTTGAGGGAAGTCGTCGATTTCTATTGTCCATGGTTTTTTTGCGCCTGCACCCATATTTTTACAAGGTAGGAAAGTAGCTTGAAAACTACATTTCACCTTTGGAGCTGTCAAGAAGGCTTCTGACCCCATAGACGACTTCTCGCATTTTCAGTACCCTATGCAGGCTGCGCCCGTAGCTCAGCTGGATAGAGCATCAGCTTGCGGAGCTGGGGGTCGTAGGTTCGAATCCTGCCGGGCGCACCATCATTGAATTCGAGCTGAGCGCGAACTCGAAG
>CAZEUQ010000037.1:0-9492 GCA_964515125.1 uncultured Candidatus Peribacteria bacterium | reverse complement strand
CGCCCAAATGGACGGTGCAATCCTCGTCGTGTCTGCTGCAGACGGCCCGATGCCACAAACTCGTGAACACATTCTCTTGGCTCGCCAGGTGAACGTTCCGTACATCGTCGTGTTTATGAATAAGATCGACATGGTGAAAGATCCTGAACTTGTGGAACTTGTGGAAGTAGAAATCCGCGAATTGCTCACGAAGTACGGTTTCCCAGGAGAGAAGACTCCCGTCATTAAAGGTTCTGCTCTCAAGGCTGTGGAAGGCGATGCCGAGAACGTCGGCAAACTCAAGGAGCTTTTGAACGCACTGGACACGTATATTCCTGAACCAAAGCGTGAGACGGACAAGCCATTCTTGATGTCCGTAGAAGATGTGTTCTCCATCAAGGGTCGCGGTACTGTTGCCACAGGTCGTATTGAAACAGGAAAGATCAATCTGAACGACGAAGTGGAAATCGTCGGTATCCGCGAGACGAAGAAGACGGTTGTCACGGGAATCGAAATGTTTCACAAGCAACTGGATGAAGGTATGGCCGGAGACAATGCAGGTCTTCTTCTGCGCGGTATTGAGCGCGAAGACATTGAACGTGGTCAGGTTCTTGCAAAGCCAGGCTCCATTAAGCCTCACACAGAATTTGAAGCAGAAGTGTACATCCTCACCAAGGAGGAAGGCGGACGCCACACTCCTTTCTTTAAGGGATACAAGCCACAGTTCTACGTTCGCACGACGGACGTCACAGGCTCTGTGGAGCTTCCAGCAGGTGTAGAAATGGTCATGCCAGGTGACAACATCAAATTCGTTGTGACGCTCGGCGCTCCAATCGCTCTCGACACAGGAACACGCTTCGCTATCCGCGAAGGTGGCCGCACCGTTGGTGCCGGTGTTGTGACTGCAATCAAGAAATAAATCATTGAGCATCGTGAGGGGGCTTCGGCCCTCTCCGATCGCTCCCCATATACATTGTTCTTTCTTTCCCACCGCTTCTATGACTCCCGATAAGAAGAAAACTCCAGCGAAGAAACCTGCTCCGGCCAAAAAGCTAGCTGCAGCAAAGAAGCCTGTGGAAAAGAAAATGCCTGCCGCCAAAATGAAAGCGGCTCCTTCCAGGAAGCCAGAAACAAAGCAGCAGCTCCCTCTTGAACATGCTCCGGCGCATAAGACAGCCCCAAAGACAGCAGAGAAGACTCACCCAAAGATCCAAGGAATCCGCATTCGTCTAAGCGCTTTTGACCATGCCGTGCTGGATGAAGCAGCCCTCAAGATTATCGATACTGCAGAACGCAGTGGTGCCGTAATCCATGGCCCCATTCCCCTGCCTACAAAGATCAAGAAGTTCACGGTCAACCGCTCTACATTCGTCCACAAAGACGCGCGCGATCAGTTCGAAATGCGCATCCACCGCCGTTTGATCGACCTCACCGAAACAACGTTCAAGACCGTCGACTCCCTCCAGAATTTGAGCCTTCCAGCAGGTGTGACAATTGAGATTCGGATGGGATAGACGAGAAGTTTTGGGTTGATTGGTTGATTCGTTTTTGGTTATGCAGTAAGGAAAGCAAGTATGATTTGTTGAAAGTAAACCAAAAACCAACAACGAATAGCGGTTCGATCACCACATGCAGAGGGCAAAGATTATTTCGCGTATCTGGCGTACAACTTCATCAAACGTGCCCGAAGGCGCTCTACAATCTTTAGATTCTTCGGCAGGGTGACCCTGCGTTCTAAAATTGCATTAACACGTGCTTCTACGGAGGCATTCGCGGACGATGAATCTGTCGTTGGTACAGGAGAGGTGCGCGATGGTTGATCCTCACTCCGAGACTGAGTTGGCAGAGAACGACGGCTTCCACCCCCGCCCGTTATGGTTGATGACGATGATGACGTGCTACTTGTCGCAGTAAAGGCAAAGATCCAACCCGGCGTATTGCCATAATTCGCGCAGTCGGTGCACGTAATCTCCAAACCCGTATTGTTGGTATCGCGCAAGTCAAGGTTCGTTGCGAAGACCGTTCCCAAACGTCGCAGTGTCCATGCGCTGTTGTTAACACTCGAGCGTAGTGCAAGATACTGGCTCGTAGATGCCCCCGCTAAAACAAGTGCCCCGGATACTGTCACAACAGACGGCCTCGTCACCGTGAGAGTATCTGCGGACGTGACTGTCTTCGTTAGGTCATAGAACATGAGCGCGCCCGACAACGTCTGGTTTACACCATCAAGAGTCACCGTTTGACCGGAGGCAAGGAACGTCGCGCGGGGTCCCATGAGAAAGCTTCCGGATAGCTGTAAAGGCCCTCCAAGAACAAGTTTCGAGCTGGGAGAGTCCGCAAGAACAATGCCGCTCCCTACGGCAAGATCCGCGCTGTTCGTGTTGAGATTCAAACTCCCTGAAGCAACGTACAATTCCCCATGCAGACGTAAATCACCCGACACCGTAAGGGAATAGCTGTGCAAAGAGAAAAAGGTAAGATCAGTCAAAAAAACCGTCGTTCCCGTATCGACAGTAAATGTCTTATCTGCAAAAACGGTCATGCTAACCGATCCCGTCGACGTAAAACGGGGATTCGAACCATTGACTGACTGCACGGCAAAATTGCCACTCAAGCAAAAACATCCTTGAACATTTGTGACAATACCGCCCGTCTGGGTGAAGTTGCCTCCCATGTTTATATTCACACTGACACCGGGAAATAGTCCATTATAAACGTCTGCACTCGACCCGATAAGTCTCCCGCTTCCCACGCGGATGTTTGAAGTCAAAGAAAGTGCGCCCGTGCCAAAAAGGAGGGAGCCCGTCCATGCGTCACTCAAGAGAAGGCTACCGAGTGCGGGCTTGCTGCGAAGTCTCACGGTATTGCCGCTAAAACTGAAAATTGCCTGATCGGATGTACCGGGGACGCTTGCACCACCTGCGCCGCGCGGAAGTGTGGACCAGTTGGCGGTTGTTTCCCATCTGTCACTCCCATTGGCAGCACCGACCCAATAGCGGTCTGCAGCAAACGCATGCGGCGCGTCAAGAAACGTTGTCACAATCGCAATGACGGCAAGCAACACAAGCGTCAACGCTTGCCCGCGGGGAATATTCATGGAGGGGGGGATTAGACTCATGATAGGAACACTTCACAATCATCGCAAGGTTATTTCCACCCCTTCACTTTCAGCCCTTCCTTGGCTGCAGCCTGCTCTGCGCGCTGTTTGCTGTTCCCTGTTCCGTGTGCAATCTCTTCCTCTCCTATACACACCGCGCAGGTGAAGATCTTTTCATGGTCCGGACCTACTTCCGAAACAGTTTTGTAGGTGGGAGTTTTGCCCGTCTTTTCCTGTGCAATTTCCTGGAACATGCTCTTTTCATCACGGTGCTTTCCTTTGGAAAGAAGTTCCTGCAAACGAGTAAGGATGAATCCTTCGATGAACGTTCGCGTGACCTCGAAACCTTGATCTAAGTAGATGGCACCAATGAGCGCCTCCAGTGCGTTCGCGAGTGTGGATTCCTTGGAGCGCCCGTCGCTTGCTTCCTCACCACGACTCATGAAGAGGTATTCGCCAAGTTTCAATTCCTGCGCCACATCGGCAAGATTATCGCGTTGTACAAGGGCAGAACGCCAGTTTGTCAGTTCGCCTTCGGGGCGATCGGTAAGGTGATACAGGTATTCTGTAGAAACAAGCTCTAACACGGCATCACCCAAAAACTCGAGCCGTTCATTGTGTCCGTTCGTTCGGCTTATCTGTACGGCACTACGGTGCGTGAGCGCCTGTGCAAGGAGTTCTTTATCATGAAAATGCACATGGATGGCTTTTTCGAGGGATGTGAGGGATGTGGGATTGGGCATATATGTATGGTAGCAGAAACGAAGAATTCAGAGGCTAGAAAGCAGTGTTCCATTTCCGATTCCTGCCTTCTGCCTTCTGATTTCTATTTCCTGATGCCATGCGCAATGGCATTCAGCACCCCATTCACAAATTTCCCGCTCTCGGCTGTTCCGTATTCCTTTGCAATGTCGATCGCCTCATTCATCACAACGGGTGGCGGTGCATCATTCGCAAAGAGGAGTTCATAAACGCTCATCATGAGGACAGCGCGTGATACAGGATCCATCCTCTCCAGCGGCCACTGCGGCGCGTACATGTTGAGAGAATCGATACATTGTGGAATGTGGTCACGGCTCCCAAGAAGAAGCGTCTGCGCAAAAGGAACATCAACAGCATCTTCTCCACCAAGTTCTTCGATATTCCTGGTAAGGATGTCTGCATCTTCTTCGCGCTTTCGCACCTCACACTCGAAGAGTGCTTGCATAACGGCAATACGGGCAAGATGTCGGCGTTTGGCCATGGAGGTAGAGTAACGTGGTTACGTGAAGGACAAAAGTCGAAAACGTTTATTCGTTTGTTGGTTTATTCGTTTCCTAAAGTAAGCTCCCTTGTGAAATAACGAATAAACAAATAAACGTTCCGCTACGCTTTGATTTTCGTGATCTTCTCCAGTGCTTTCGTTCCCTTGTCCTTCTTCTGCGCGGGTCCTGCAAATGGTGAATTGGCAAATTCTGCTAAACGACGCGCTTCTCCGCGCACATACGCAGAGTGGCGGCGGCGACCGCGATCCTTACTAAGCCGTTTTTTCGGGGTAGGACGTTTGGACATATCGGAGACAGATGATAGCGAGTGAGCGTAGGGATGTAAAGGGTATGAATGAGGGGTTTTTAGTTGATTGGTTTATTAGTTTATTGGTTTTCCTATTTTTAGAACAAACAGAGCGGGATTTTTCCCGCGCCTTATATCGATATTCTTCCATCTATCAATCCCTCCTCCCCGAAATCACCGTCATTAACCGGAGAATCATCAGGAAGAGGTTATAGATGTCCAGGTACAGCGAGAGCGCCAACATGAATGGGTTTGCACCCGCTCCCGCCATCCTTTGGATACGTTGCACATCGTATGCCGTAAAGAGTGCAAAGAGGATCACGCCTGCACCGGAAAAGAGGACTTCCACCTGCGGGACGCGCAATGCAGGAATGAAAATCTGAAGAACAGCGACCCCCAGGAGCCCAAGTAGTGAGAAGAAAAGCGTGCGCCCAAGGAATGCTAGGTTCCACCCTGTTGTAAGCGCAAAGAGCCCTGCGGCAAGCGCCATGAGCGTTGTTGCGGTGAGCGCATTGAGGAGGATGGCTGCGCCGTTTGCGTAGCCCATTGTCACAAGCATGAGGTAGGGCGTTAAGGTGATGCCCGAGATCAGTGGAAATGCCGCAAACAAAATATAATTCAGTGGACTGGAGTGGGACCACCAGCTCGACGTGAAGACAATTGCAAGGCTTGCGATGATGAGCAGAAACGACATGCCCGATGTTACAAGGACAGGTGCAAAGAGCATTCCGACAAATACACCGAGAGCGGTGAGCCCTAGAGCGAGCGCAAAGAGGCCATACACCTGCGCGAGTGTGGAACGATCGAGAACAAGGGGACGACTGGAGATAGAAGTTGAAAATGGCATAGGCATGCATGGTACTACAAATGATCGTCAAAATCATCATGATAGAACGTTGATTGGCCCCACACTTTTCATGGTCTATAGTGTCCGCATGGCCTCTCCTCGACTGCCTCTCATCGTAAGCATCGCGCTCGGAATCTTTCTTCTTCCAGAATTTGCGAACGCTCAGACCGGAGGAGCCGCAGGACTTGCTGCATTCATAAACAATTTTATCCTCGGAAACGGAATAGTGATCTTGCAAGGTCTCGCAGCAGGGTTCATGTTCTATTATGGATTTCGCATGGTGACGGAATCGGGCAACGAAAGTGCGATTGGGAACGCGCGCAAATCTTTTATCTACGCACTCACAGGATTTGCCGTTCTTGCAGCAGGAAGTCAGATTCGTACTGCACTCTTCTTAGGATCAAATAGCACCACCAACCCCATACCGTTTGAACCCACGGCACTTGCAGACCAAATCAATCAACTTGGAGTGTATCTCGTGCAGGCTTCGCAGGGCATACTCCTCATCATGTTTGTCTTTGCTGCGTTCAGGCTTATAACCTCCGGAGGAGACGAATCTGCAGCGACAAACGCACGAAAGAATATGGTTCACTATGGAGCTGCTGCAATCATCATGATGACAAGCACGACACTTGTGAGAGCATTTTTCTATCCATCAAGCGTCGGCAATTTGATTATCGATATTGCAGGTGTCATCCGCTTTGCCATGGGATTCCTAGGCGCTTTCTCCGTTATTGCCCTGATCATTGCAGGCATCATGCTCATTCTTTCTGTGGATGAATCGCTCAAAGATCGCGCGCGGCAGACGATCATTGGAACGCTGGCCTCTCTCCTCATTGCATTGTTTAGCTTTGCTATCCTTACCGCCGTGATCAACGGACTTCAGGCTTCATGATGCTCTTCCTCACGACCCTGTTTCGGCAAAGAGGATGGATCGCGTTCTTTGCACTGCTAACGCCTTCTCTCGCGCGTGCACAGACAGCATCTCCAGGTGCCATCAATCTGGCGTCCTACATCAGCGATACGCTCATTCCCGCATTTAATGTGTTGCTCCTTCCTGTTGCCATTGTTGCCATCGTCATCATGGCGATGATTCTTCTGATGAGCACCGATGAAGGTGCTCTCGGCAAGGCGCGAACCGGCATTGGCATTGTCATTGGAGGCGTGATGTTCGCTGAACTTTCTCCTGTCATTGTACGCATCTTTTCAGGATCCTATGGAGGCGGATTTGGCATTTTTGGAATCGGCTCTCTTCCTCAAGAATTTGTCATTCAAGTACTGGGTATAAAGGGTTTCGTTGAAACGTTTGCCGTTGTTGTTGCAGTCGGCGTCATCATCGGGTCGTGCCTTCGTGCCATTCTCAGCTTCGGCGACGAAGCGAACTATACGAATGCGCGGCGTTCTCTGTTTCATGCAGTTGCCGGCATTGTCGTTCTTCTCCTCATTCCCGCGATCGAAAACGCCCTTTTTGTGAATCGCACATCAAACGGCCTTCTCGTCTTCATCTTTCTCGTGATGAAATTCATTTTGGGATTCATCACGCTCATCATGGTCGCCATCATTATCTACGCCGGCGTGTTGCTCATCCTCAATTTCATCAGCGAACAAAACATCGACCGCGCGAAGGGAATTATTCTACGGACTATCATTGGGCTTGTTCTTGTGCTCTTTAGCCTTGCGCTTGTGCAATTTGTCTTGACGGTGTTTGCATAGAGACCAGTTTCGAGGTACCAGTTACGAGTTTCGAGAATGTTGTTTGCATTTCTCGTAACTCGTGCCTCGTAACTTTTTCACACGATTTTCCTCTGCAAAAAAAGTGTCTAAAACATCCTTTGTTTCCCCCACATCATGCGTCCTGATGACGCGTGCGCCGTGCTGCAATGCCAAGCTCGTTGCTTCCAACGTGGCAGGAAGCCTCTGTGACGGCGAAAGATTCTTGGAGCCGGCAAGGAAGGATTTTCGGGAAGGACTCACAAGAACAGGGGCAACGGCTGTAAATGTCTCCAGATGACGCAGGATGTGCCACGAATACTGTGGATCTGCCGAAATAAAGTGACCAAGACCGGGATCAAGAATAATCTGTGTTTTTTCAATTCCTGCCGATTCCGCCATGCGCATTCGTTCCTGAAGGAACGAGAGAACCGTAGCGAGCACGTCATCGTACTGAACATCCTGCTTCGTCGTTCGCGCGGTTGAATCTTTGGAAAACATCATAACGTACGGAATGCGGTACTTTGCAATGACAGAAAACATCGCCGTGTCTCCTCTTCCAGCCGTGACGTCATTGATCATCTGTGCACCAGCCAGAACTGCCTGCTCTGCAACATCTGCTTTATAGGTATCTACGGAGATAAGTGTCTGAGGAAAGTGTTCATGGATGATTCGGACTGCGGGCAGGACTCTGTTTCGTTCTTCTTCGGTTGCAACATCGGGAGATCCTGGACCTGTCGATTCTCCGCCGATATCGATGATGTCTCCGCCTTGACTAAGAATTTCCTGTGCCCGCTCCAGAATTGCCTTCTCTGTAAGGAATTTCCCACCGTCAAAATAGGAATCGGGGGTGACATTCAGAATGCCCATCACACGTGGCGAAGAGAGAAGAGTGAGATCCACCTCTGCATAGTGCCAGTGAGGCCAAACTAGTATTGAACAATATTTTTGATCAAAAACAATCTTTTTCGCTTGCACAAGGGCTTAAGTCGATCTTGAATACTCTCGTACGTCCCCCTGGATCCAAGTATCATAATCCATAATCGCTATGTGGAATCCTCTCGCCCAAAAAACGAAAAAGAGCTTTATGCGCAGGACTGTCCGAAAGGCGGTCGTGGGTGTCATCATCGGCGGTGCCATCGCATCGATTGTGGGGAAATCTCTGCTCGATGAACGAAAGAGAATGCATGGCGGAGGGGAGGAAGATGATGATGATGATGGAACGGTTGATTAGTTGATTAGTTGATTAGTTATTGGTTATTTAGTGTATTCGTTTTGAAACAATAAACTCTTCTTACGGCAACAAATAAACGAGTAAACCAATAAACGTTTTTTATTTCGCAATCGTCTTCTCCACCTCCGCAATCGTCATATTGAGTTTTCCTTCGATATTTCTAATCTTCACATCGCAGAGGTCGGCCATCGCAAGTTCGCTCCTCATACTCTCAATTCTGCGGGCAAGTTCATCATCGGAAATGGGTGCACGGTTTTTTATACGATGAATCAGCTGTTCCTCGTTCTCTGGAAGAATGAAGATTGTCTGTAATTGATGTTTTGCGGATGTGCCTGCAAATTCAGGATGCACACGGATACTTTCGAACCCTTGAACATCGACTTCACGAACGACTGTTTTTCCTTGTTCGATGGCAGGAAGAATTTCGGAGAGAAGTGTTCCATACCGCGCACCATGGTGCACCTGCGCCCACTCCAGGAATTTCGCTTCGTTCGTCCATGTCGTAAATTCCTCTTCGGAAATAAAGTGATAGAGCTCGTCCCCTTCTCCCGGTCTTCTCTGACGCGTTGTTGCAGAACGCGGAAAGACATAGTCGGAATGTCGCGCACGAAGTTTCTTGAGGATGACGCTTTTACCCACGCCACTCGGGCCAATGAGGAGGACAAGCTTGCCGGGGGACATGGATGAAGCTTAAAGGGACTGACGACGAGTGGCTAGTGATTAGTGGGTAGGGTGTAGTAATACCGTTTCTAACCACTGTTCACTCTTCACTTCATCACTTCACAAGTGATCCTTATCCTTGATAAAACGTAGGAAATAAGCTATACTAATAGGATTTGTTCTTTCTCATGAAACCACCTCGCAGTGAGCGACATGCGGCTTCTGGCCTCATCTCACTCCCTGCTCTTCTTAGGCCGAAGAGTTCCCTCACACGAGGGATCCATACAAACACAAACACGTTCATACTTTGAACACCAAAACACCTACCAAGACAAATACTGGGTAGGGAGACGAAGTAGTTTTCGGTCGCTGCTTCTTTAGGAGGCACTCGTACTGGGTACTGATCATTCAGTT
>CAZEUQ010000036.1:0-9770 GCA_964515125.1 uncultured Candidatus Peribacteria bacterium | reverse complement strand
GGGTGTGAAAGCATTCCCATAAGTATAGCATAAAATGCGTCTTCGCGGTAGGGGATATTTGTTTGCCTGAAGCGCTCTCTTTCATGGATACTGCTCTGCGATGCCCCCTCGAATTTTTCACCTCCATAAGGTTCCTGTTTGGTCTTTTCTCATGGCCGTCGGATTGGCTGTTTTTTTGCTCTTCTTTGCGTATGGGAAGGCATTCGCCGCTGATGGATATTGCGGCGATGGAACGCTCCAACTCGGAGAAGATTGCGATGCCGGCGACCAGAACGGAAAAGAGGGGAGTACCTGCACCATCGCGTGTACCCATCTTTTTTTGGAATGCATCAATAAAGAGAGTTGCGGATGCTTCGATGCCTTTCAGCCCGCACTCTTTACCGTTGGGCAAACATCACCGGATGGTTCCCTGCAAGATCCTCACGGGTACCTTCCGAACAACGGTGGGTACCCAACGAACGCACGAGGGTTTGATCGCCCCAGTGACATCGCGGTCGATCAAAAATATCGCCTTCTGTACGTTGCAGACAGGATGAATAACCGCGTCCTTGTTTTTCAGTTGGATGGATCCATGATGCTGGTGGATCAAGAAGCAGATTTTGTTCTTGGTCAGCCGGATTTTACGAGCAAAGCGGCAGGTGGCGGGCAGACAGGAATGCGTTTGCCATCCGGCATTGCCGTGGACTCCCTACAAAACCGCCTTTTCGTGTCGGATAGCGGAAATAACCGTGTTCTGGTGTATTCCAATGTGACGCCTCTCGCCCTCTCGAAGGGGCTCATCCCGACAGCTGTATTGGGTCAGCGGGATTTTTCTTCGGTCTCTCCTGCGCTATCTTCCTCTCGCATGAATCATCCTGGTGGGCTCGACGTGACAACACGCGGAGATGTGTATGTTGCCGACACGGGAAATCACCGCGTCCTTCGGTTTCATCTTGAACGCGGACTTTCTTCCGGACAACTTGCCGAAACCGTGCTGGGCCAGAAGAATTTTACCGAGGCAACGGCCAGTACAACACTTGCCGGTATGCGTGCTCCACGGGATGTAATGATTGATCCTGCGACTCAGGTTGTCTTTGTGGCCGATACGGGAAATCATCGTGTGCTCATGTTCCATGAACGGGATGTGCATGCTCTCCTCCAGATCAATGATCCTAACGAGGCGTACCGAGCATTGAATGCAAGCCGCGGTGCGGATGAAAAAAGTCTGTACGGACCGGAGAGTATGTCCGTGAGTCGGGATTCTCTCTTTGTCGCCGATACGTTAAACAGTCGTGTTCTTATTTTCCCTCTTCAGGAAGCCATACAAGAGAAGGGTACATCCGCCACGGCAGAGACCCTGTTAGGCCAAGATCGCTTTGGCGCAAACTCTCCCGTCTCGCCGCCCGATCTTCAGTACCTTCTGTATCCCGGCGCGGTGGATATCGCTCTTGGCAATTGCACGGTGTTCGTTGCCGATACGGGGAACAATCGCATCAGTGCATTTCGTCCTCATGGAGGATCCTGCACGGCCCCCTCACAAGAGCCTGGAACACCATTCGATTCGTGTGATTTGGACGGAGTCTGTGAAGTGAGTACCAACCCGCTCCAGGCAACGGAAAGTTGTGCGTGCGAAGATTGTGCACTCAATTTTTGCAGCATGGGAACACAGTGTGATGCTGTCACGAATGCGTGTGTTCCCATAAAGACAGCGCCTCGTTCATTACGCTCGTGGATACCTTCATCGTTTGCTCGCTTTATCGGAGTGGTATCCATATTCCTGGGTGTGTAGAGGAG
Organism: uncultured Candidatus Peribacteria bacterium; assembly: GCA_964515125.1. GTDB lineage: Bacteria > Patescibacteriota > Gracilibacteria > Peribacterales > Peribacteraceae > JALQTW01. The sequence goes on along the minus strand of CAZEUQ010000036.1, from coordinate 7,997 downwards.
CCACAATTGGCCAATTGAAGAATACTTGACCATGTGTGGCTGGGTATTTTTGAGCATATTGAGAAGTTCACGAGCACTCGTGATGTATATACAGAGAAAAAGAGACACAATAAGCCAAAGTAATTCCGCACTATTTGGCTACAAGAGGCCAAGCCATATGTTGGGCATTTGGGCTGTTTTTCAAGTGGTCGCGAGGATGTCTGCACGATCAACCATTCCGCCTGAGCATACCCCCACTCTTAGTGGAATGCAAATTCCGACAAGCCTGTCATGGGGCGCTTGACAACCGGCCGTTGATGGAAGCTTCAAAACCGACAGGTGAGCCGGTCGGTAAAAAAGTCCTGGGCTGGTGGCTTCGCTACGGATCGATCCGGTGTGCGCTTGTGGCCGGTATTGGAGTTGTCCCGAGAGAACCTGTGAGTCCCTTCCGCTGTCGCCCGCGCATCGACCCTGTACCCAGCTCAGGGCTGATGCGATGGGCAGAGACGCGACCGTCGCCATAGAACCTGCCCGCCTACAAATTGCTCTAGAATGTGATGAAGCATTCGAGCGCGGCCTAGCCAGTTCCGAGAACATCTCCGAGCGAGCCTTGGTCACCAAGCTCGTCGAAGGTGCCCTCTGCCTAGTTAGCCGCCCAGCTTCTGCGGCAGGGACACTCGTAAGTCGAATCGTACCGAATTCCGCCGCACGTGCGTCGCATGTATTCACAGCCGGTGGTTTTCGGGACTATGTTCGGTCCAAACTTCCCGATTCATGCATACGAGTTGATCCGCTTGATGCAGCTGCCTTTCGTCTGGGCCTCGCTTCGAAGGTCGATACCGCTGCACGACGCGTTGCCGGAAAGCAGGAGTGTACGGCCTTTCTTAACAGGCTGGTCAGCCACGTGGAATCCGAGCTGTGCGAGGAGCTGGCGAGGTACGATCGACGAAGACTAGTGCAGTGGGCACTGCTGAACTACGAGTCGGCTAAGGCTGACGCTGATACGTGGCACCGCACGTCGGTTGCCATGCTATCGCTGCATGGTGGCGAACAGGGACGCGAGGCCATTGCATCGCGCCGCTATGCGAACAACCTAGCGCAACTGTGTTCCCGGCTGCTAGTCGAAGTGGCGCTCTGTGAAGCTCCGCTGACGCCGCCATTGGAATCCTTCCATCTGATTCCGCTGATTTCGGCCGCGCATGCTTGAACAAGGCCTCGGTTCTATATGACTTAGCCGACATTTCACCAGATCCCGGTGAATGCTTGTCGCAGGCGCTTCAGGCCTGTCACACCGGCAGGTCGCGGCTCCGACCGGGCACGACTGACTACTGGAAAGCTGACCTTCTGGAAATCAGTATTCGCCGGTCCATGCTGAGTGCGGTGTCAGGGAACCAACAAGAGAGAACCGAGATCGATCGATTGTTCTATGAGCTCAGGGAAGCCCCAATCGAAGGATGCCTAGCGCCCCGGGTTCGCGCAGAGGAGGCTCTTTGGCTGGTGTGGAAAGCACAACATGGCATCTCGAATACCCTCAACCTCCGCCGAGCAATCGAAAGCTTGGCAAAGGTACGACAAAACTCATCTACAGATGAAGGCACTCGTGCTATCGCGTTGTACGAAGAAGCATCGGCACTTTGTGAACTGGCAAAAGCAGATAGCAGCGTGACACTCGACTCGCGTACATGTTGGGCGTAGCACTTCAATCGGAGCTTTCGCAGTGTTGTGAGCGCTTACGCGTACACCTCTCCGAACACGCTCCGCGACATGATGTCATTACATTGGTAGTCATCTGCGGCATTGGCCGTGGCTTCGCGATTGTTCCTCCGTCCGAGTTGCCTCCTAACTGGCGGCTTGAAGCCACACCCGCGCCAGACGTGACCACCTTGAGCCAGCTTTCGGACGTAAACTCGCTTACGTTATGGCGGATTCTAGACGCGAAGCAGCGGCTTCGTGATCAAGGAGTGCGGCTGCACAACATCAACGGCCTCGCGAATCTGATCGCTCTAGCGCGATCAAATCATGGACACATCGTACCGCAGCAGCTAGACGAAGATCAGTCCGAAAATGGGAAGCCGAACGTTCTACTGATCGATCCCAGCCACATCCGCGCATTGCGGTGCGAGACAGTCGCACGCGTCGACAGGCATGTTGTCCAGGGCCCTGACGGCGCATGGGTGGAAGTGCGAAAGCCGGACGGTTCCTTGTTCGAGGCAGAACGGGCGCAGCCGCTATATGCCAGCTTGCAAAGGGCTGTTCCTGCAAGCATTCCGCTGGTCTACAAAGGCCGGCATCACAACTGGTGGTGCACAATCGCCACTCCACACGACTGCCTAACCTGGCACCGACCGGCAAGCGTCGGCGGTCTGTGGTCGCGACCAGCAACCGCCTAGTGACGGCCGCCGGGCTGGATGCCCGGGGCTGGCACGCGGGCCCGCATCCGAAATCGGGCCAGGCGGTTGGAGCCCAGCGCCGCGAGCGGAAGTGGCTTGAACAGGCTGGCACTCGAACGCGGAACGTCGCCGAAAAGTAGACGAAAACCGGATGTTGCCCGCAAGATCTCTTTGCACATAGGCTCATTCAGGAATGTGATCCGCATTGCGTTCGACCTCCCCGTGTTGGACCTGATGCAGCGTTAAAAGGCCTCTATTCTAGTCATGAGCCTATGTTTTTAGCCAGCCAAATAGTTGAGTATGTTTTTTAGAAAAGTCCATTTTTGATGAGATTTTGAAATAGATTCCCCCTATTTCGTTTGGGGTCAATTTTTTCTGATCCGGACTAAATTAAATCAAATAGACAAATTTGAAAAATATTTTATAGCGGTAGAGTTCACTCTACACGCTATAAAATAGTAAAAGCAATATCTAAAAATAAAAAAAGAAATTTGACAAGTTTCTTCGGTAAAACGTATTTTTCAGGCCTTTCGAGCCAAAGAAGTCATGTCGGGCGAATGCGGTCAGCTCACATAATTTTCTTTCGGAAGAACCACAATCTCCTTATTTTTTCACCCATTCACTATGGCCGGATTAGTTGCTGCATTCAAAGAACTACCCATCGATCAGATCCAACGGGACCAAAATCAGCCGCGCAAGGATTTTGATGTCAAAGGCGATAACAATCGCCTTGTTGTTTCTCTCAAAGAGATCGGCATTCAGCAGCCGATTGTCGTATTGCAGGAGAAAGAAACCCTCTACACCGTCATTGACGGTCATCGCAGGCATATTGCCGCTACCCAATTGCAGTTCAAAACGGTGCCTTGCCGCATTTATAAGAAACTCCCGAAAGGGGAGATGGAACGTTTACGTTTCGAGATACAAAATAACCGCCGGGAATGGAAGCCGCTGGAGCGTTCCGATGCGCTGGAACGCATCAAAGAACAAAAAGGCTTTAAGACGAACCGGGAACTCGCGGAATGCCTCGGGCTCTCACCGACGCTCATCCATTTTTCGTTGCAGCTACGTAAACAAACTTTGGAATACATCGGTCTCATGGAGAAGTATGAGCTGCCTGAGACGTATCGCGTGGAATTTATCCGCTTGAAACCGAAGATTTGTAGAATAAAAGACCTCGAAGTGAATGACATTACGATTATTCTCTTCAAGAAAGCTCAACGCGGTGTCATCAAAAATGCGAAAGCATTCAGAAAACTGCGGAAAATTTTTCTGCGCGCGCATCTCAACCAGAAGGAGCTTCATGAATTTCTCACGAATCCCGATATGACGGTTGATGAGCTGGAGGATCGCACGGTGCAGTCAGGACCATCATTGCTTGTGGAAAAGCTGCTCCTCGAACTTGGAAAAACGTTCCAAGAGGGTTCTGGTGTTGCCGAACAGGATGTTTTTACATACATCCAACTGCGCGACTTTCTCGTTGCCAAGTTTCCTCTTAAGAAAACTGCATAACTATGGAAAATATTCTGAGCTTCATCAGCGGGCATATTTCACCGAAGAGAGCGATTGCGTACTATCGTCACTCTGCGGAGGACAAGCAAGAAAACTCCGTGCCGATCCAGCGCGAGCATGCCCGTAAATTTGCCACAGAGCATGGCATTGAAATCATCCATGAAGAAGCCGATGAAGGAAAAACCGGACTGCTTGCAGATCGTCCCGGCTTCACGAATTTATTCCAAGAATGGATCCTTAACGCTGCTTCCCCATCGTTTCAATACGTCCTTGTGCACGACGTCTCACGGTGGGGAAGATTTCAGGATCAAGACGAGGCTGCCTACTATGAATTCCGTTGCAAGCAGCAGGGAAAGAAGGTCATCTATATTTCACGCGGATTTCCCAAAGAGGAAGAACAACTCATCACTCATTTGCAAACATCCATCGAGAGGTACATGGCTGCAGAGTACAGCAGACAGCTTAGCCACAAGGTATTCCATGGTTGTGTGAAGGTATCTGAACAAGGCTATTCCGCAGGTGGAATGCCTTGTTACGGCATGGGACGATTGCTCCTAGATGCACAAAAGAAGCCTATTCGTATTTTGCAAAAGGGCGAACATAAGCAAATTGCGAATGAGCGTGTGACATTCGTACCTCTCAACGATCATACGACAAAAGCTGTCTATGATATCTTCGCAATGTTCGTTCAAGAAAACCTGAGTCTTTCTGAGATTGAGCGGATCTTGAACGAACGAGGCGTGTTGCCCGCATGTGGCGGTCTTTGGAATCGAGACAAACTTGTGCGTATTCTCATGAATGAAACATACACAGGTGCAAGAATTTACAATAAGACCTGGAACAGGCTGAAGCAGGGAAAACGTGATAACCCTCGCAGTGAATGGGTGGTCTGTAGAGATGCCTTTCCTCCAATTGTCGATAGAGCCATTTTTGATAAGGCGCAGGAAAAGCTTTGGTTCACGCTTGGGAAGTGGAAAGAAGGAAGGCGTGCGATGAAGGAGGCAAAGATGCGCATTCTCAAGGGAATCAGTAGTTTCCTCACGACAAGAGGAATCAGTGAGGATGATCTCTTTTTCATTTCTCGTGACTTCCCATTTATTTTCAGTGTCTCCGCACAGATTTCACCTACTGTGAAGGAATGGTGCTTTGTCCTACCAGAAGAAATGAGAAGTCATGAATACGTTTTTGGCATTGGAGTAATACTAGGACTACAGACCCCGGTGGATCAGTTCTTCAAGATTCCCAGCAAGGATTTTGGCGTTGCCGGCATTTCCCTGTTGGCCGATACCGAGACAGCGTACAAACAGTATCATATGACAGCTGGACAGCTTGAAGAGAATATCTTGAAGATTGTGGATCGCTACCGTGGAAGATGAATTCCTGCCTCGTACTCTTGTGTAAGACGCCACCGTACGCTATACTGTACGTATGAATAAATTTGTCACCGCAACAGAGGCACGGAAGAAATTATACGATATTATCGATGAGGCGGAGCACCCCGGCGTGGCCGTTGCTATTACACATGAAGGGATTCCTAAAGTCGTTGTGATGTCCTTTGAAGAATACGAGGGCTGGATGGAAACGATGGAGATTATGGGTGATTCCACCTTGAGCAAGGAACTTGAAGGTTTTGTACAGGAGATGAAGAAGGGGAAATTGCATAAGAATACTGTCCGTCTGAAGGATGTGAAAAAGCGACTCAAACTATGAGTATGTATGTGCTGGAAGTAAAAGCGAAGGCGCTGAAAGAACTTGCATCACTTCCAAAGAAAGATCAGGAGCGTATTGTTGGAATGTTTGATGTTTTGAGAGAAAACCCTTTTGCAGGGAAGCAGCTCGAGGGAAAATTCAAAGGATTGCGATCCTTACGCGTGTGGCCATATCGCATTATCTACGTCATTGATCAGCGTATCATCACGGTCACTGTTTTAAAGATTGGGCACAGGAAGGACGTGTATCGATAAACACTAGCCGTTAGCCGCTTTTTCTGCTATAATAAAAGGATTTTTGAGTGTTCCAAACACCCATCAAGATCGCATGCGTTTTCTCTCCCTCACACTCCGGGATAAATTCCTGCTCGCGTTCCTAACGCTCGCCGTCATTCTGACAGGAATGTTTGCCCTGCTTGCATCGCGCATTTCTTCCATTCTTCCGGATATGAGCGCTGTGCAGACGGAACGCTATGCCGCGCAGATCAAATTACGCGACATGCGCGAGGCCATAACGGTGGCAACCATTCCGGATGATCCTGCGCTCTTGCATTCCGGCGCATTACTCCTCACAAAAGATCTTGTGCTCTATCAAAACGAATTAAGTCTTACATCATCCCCCGGTGCGTATCAGTCCCTCGTGTTTGAAGACAAGAGTGACCTCCTGCATCAGGAAGATGATGCAATAGCAAATATAGGACAATCCCTCAAACTCTTTGACAGAGCAACGCAACAGGGGAGCACGGCGGATGCAAAAGAGGCACTCGCAGCCATCCGCAGAGCAACCGAACAACTTGAGCGCATCAATACCGATGCAACCCATGCACTCCAGGCGTCTGCCGCGGTTTCTCGCCGGTACCTCATCACGTTCTCTATGATTGCCGTTGCCATTCTGCTCCTTGGCATCCTCATCTTTGCGCACTTCCTCATCACATGGATTACAAGACCCCTCGAAAAAATACAGTTCGTAGCGGGGCGTATGGCGGAAGGAGACTTTAGTATGGAACTTACATCTGCATCCGGTGATGAGCTTGGTGTTCTCACGCGCAGCTTTGACGACATGCGAAGAAAAGTCTTACAGCTCAATGAACTTCGCGATGGATTCATTTCCATTGCATCGCACCAACTTCGTACTCCTCTTACAGCAATTCGCTGGCTCCTGGAGTCGCTGGAAAAAAGCCTTACGGAAGGTCGCATGCAGATCCTGCCGAAAGATAAAACATCACTCCTGCAGGCAGCGGATCGTACGAGGGCAATGTCGCTCTTGGTATCATCTCTCCTCACGCTTTCTCGCCTTGAAGCCGACAAGGTGAAAGCAACGCCTGTCGAGACAGATCTTTCTGCGCTGCTCAAGAAGATCTGCCAGAATTACGAGAAGCAGTGCGCCGAGAAACGCATTGAGCTTACGGTCGACTCGGATATCATGAAGCCCGTGCGCACAGACCCCCTTCTTGTGACGGAGATTCTCTCGAACCTTATCGGCAATGCCATCAAGTATTCGCGTGATGGACAAATAGTCTCTTGTCGTGTGACGCAGAAAGGAGACCAGGTTTCCATGAATGTGCACGATGAAGGCATCGGCATAAGCCAGGAAGATCAAAAGCAACTCTTCACGAAATTTTTCCGTGCTACGAACGCACGTCAGCACGCACCGGATGGGACCGGTATTGGTCTTGCCCTCGCACAGTCACTTGCCAGCCTTCTGGGAGGAGCTATTACATGTACATCCAATTCGAAGCAGGGGACAAATTTTATACTCACATTTCCACGCTCCTGACAGTATGCCTACAAAACGCATCCTCATCGCGGAAGACGACCTCTTCCTCCAGCAGATCTACAGCCGCAGTCTTGTGGCCGAAGGGTACGATGTCGAGACCGCCGCAGACGGCAAGGAGGCATTGCAAAAAATTGCATCGTCGCCATTTGATATTCTCCTTATCGATCTCACCATGCCCGTGATGAGTGGCGATGAGTTGATCGAGACACTCAAGAGGGATCCCACCCATGCGACCATACCGTTCATTGTCCTCACGAATATGAGTGAAGACGAGGTGAGTGCGAAGTGCAAAGCGTGGGGTGCCCAGGGATGTTTTACAAAAAGTAACGTCGGTTTTGAAGAAATTGTCAATCGCATCCGGTCCCTCATTGGCAAAGGCAATGCCGCTCCAAAACAAGAGAAGGTTGTGGCGCAAGGAAAGGAATCACCAAAGGAAGACGACGTGTCAGACAAGAAGCGTCGCATCCTTGTTGTGGAAGACGATCCTTTCCTCCTGCAGATCTACCGGCAGAATTTGGAAGAACGAGGATTCATGGTTACGCCTGTTGAAGGCGGCACACAAGCGCTTGAAATTCTGGAACGAGATCAGCACTTCTCCGCGGTCATTTTAGATCTCCTCATGCCGGGAATGGA
>CAZEUQ010000035.1:0-9790 GCA_964515125.1 uncultured Candidatus Peribacteria bacterium | reverse complement strand
TCTTCTCCAATTGCCGTGATGAGACCAATCGATGGCATGGCAATAGAGCAGAGAAGTGCAATTTCACCTTTTCGGTAGGCGCCCATCTCGATAATGAGGATCTTCGTTTCGCTGTGTCGTTCCAGCTCCCGCGTGAGCCACTGCGCAACGCCCATCTCGGTATTCACGTGCGCGGGGGTAGAGAGTGCGAGCGTCCCGAAGATGTGCGCAAGGAGTTCTTTCGTTGTTGTTTTTCCGACACTTCCTGCAACAGCGATGACCGTCAGGTCCGTATGGGCAGCGCGTGCGCGCCGTGCATTTTCCATCACCCGTTGTTTGAGCATGCGGTCCAGGGGGAACCAGAATGTCCATGACAGCGCGATAAACAGAGGCTCACAGAGTGGCAGAATGAGGAGCAACAAAAGTCCTGCGCCAGAGAAATGAAAGGAGATCACCGCAGCGCAGATTCCCGAGAGGAGAACGCTGACGAAACCGATGGCGAGCGCTTTGCGTGTCCAGACCGGCACGGGTTGTTTCTTCCGTGCAATGCGAACGATCTGCAAAGAAAGGTAGAACAAGAAGGATGCAATGATCCATGCTTCGTGGAAGATCAGTTCAAAAAGCCCTGTACCTGCAAGGACCAAAAGGAGCAGGGGATCAATCCATCCGAAGATTTGTAGTCCCCACCCGCTCATGCGGAGATGTTCTTTTAACCTGTCCCATCTCCATTCCTTGAGTTGCCACAAGTGGAGGAGTGTTAAAAGTCGTGGAAGACAGCCAATACTTGCCAATATCGTCAGGATCAAGGGATAGGTCATGACCGAAGTAGTGTAGACGGAAGAAGGCAGAAAGCAGAGGGCGGAAAGCAATCACTGCATACTGACTTCTGATTTCTGACTTCTGTCTTCTGCCTTCTTTGTAATCACCTCCGCAATCTCCTTCGCTCTTTCTTTATGTACCCCATGCCGCACACCCTCGTACACATGGAGCGTGCTTCCTTCAATGCCTGCTTCATAGATAAACGCATCACCAATGGGCGTCATGCCATCTTGTGTTCCCCAAAAGATATCCGTTGGAATGTTGACGCCTGAAAGAAGTGAACGGAAATCTTCACGCGTCACATTGATCAACGTTTGCTGCATGAGTGGGCTCGCTTGTTCGTAATCGTGGACACGCACCAGTTTGTAGAGGAACTTCCGTGCAGTTTCACTGTGTTTTTGCAGCCCCGCCGCACCCATCACTGTCTTTCCTGCCTTTGCAAGGAATAATCCTGCCATCCGTTTAAAATGCCTGCCGTGACGGATGCCCGCAGGAGCGCAGAGGAAGAGATGATCGATGGGAAGACTACCCCGGAGTGCAAGCTTCACTGCGATGCGTCCACCATGAGAGTGTCCAAGCAGGAAGAACTGCCTTCTGCCTTCTGCTTTCTGATTGCTCATCCATGCTTCCACCCAATCTGCATAGTCATCATTGTTCCAAGGTTCTTTTGGTTCCGGTTCACTCCCAAAGCCTGGAAGATCAGGCGTGCAGATGTCGATAGCACTTCCTGCTAGGGCTTGACGCAGTTCTGCAAACGACTCTTTCGAGCCACCCCAGCCATGCAGACAGAGAAGAGCGGTTTTTGCCATACCGTCATAGTGTACGGATGATCGCAGTATTTTGATATGCTATCATGCGCGTCCTATGGAAGAATTAGCAGACGAAACATCGATTCGTATGGAAGTCATTTTTCATGGAGAAATAGTAGAGGTGGAATTACCAAGGGAAGAATTTCATGATCGACAAGAACGAGCAGCTATGACTCGTCGGTCCTTGTACGAGATACTCGTCGAAGATCTTGAAACCGCCATCATTCTTGACGAGGAAACAACGTCGGATGATTGGACGTCATAGATCACTTCATTTCCAGTGCCATTGAAATTTCCTTTGCAATTCTCTGTGGATGCGGAATGCGTGTGATTGCTTCATTCGCATCAAGAGAAATGCTGCCGTATCGCAACAGATTCTGCAAGACGCCGCGTTTATCGGCGCGAACCGCGCGAACCTTATCGAGCGGAATCTCGATGATGTCATCCTCGAGGAAAAGGCGTGTTTTCAATTGAATGATACGCTTCGAGGTAATGATGACTTGATCCAGTTTTTCACTTAAAATTCGATGAAAGAATGCGTGATGCGCAAAGAGGAGAAAGAGCAGTCCAGCAAAAAACAAGGAAGTCGAAACGTTCTCTTCGTGATAGGCACTTTCACCGGCAAGGTAAAAAAGAAGCATGCTGAGCGCGAGGAGAATACTGATGATGAGGAATGGATTCACATATTTAACCCAATGTTCCTGAACGATGCCGATGAGACGTTCTTCGCCCTGTGGCATATCAAAGGAGGTGAGGTTTTACGAGAATAAGAAAGATCGAAACGCAGGTCAGCACAAGCGTCGTGATGACATAGATCCAGAGAGCGTAGGGAAACGCATGGAACACCGTGCCGGGTTGTATATCCTGAATTTGCTCAATGAGTGTGCGATATTTACGTTCGATATGACGATACTCAAAGAAGATCGCTAGCATCAATCCAAGGGAGAGCGCGTGGAGGATGAAGAGGGGAATGACGATGGTGAGATCCATGCTGTGCATGTTACAGGAGATTCTTCAGTGCTCCGAGAGCATGGGCAACGTCATCGGCAAGGACTCCATTTTTCTGGAGTTCCAGCATGTCGTCATAGGAATACCATCCAACCGATCCTATTTTCGTCGGTTCTTTATTTTCGATGGAGCCACGCACGACTGTTGCCCGAAAGAGTCTGCAGTCGAACGGACCTTCCGGTGTCTGGATGATGGACCGCATGATTTCTTCGTGGACATCGATTTCAATCCCAACTTCTTCCATCGCTTCGCGCTTCGCGCATTCTTCAAAACTTTCGCCGTCGTGCACTTTTCCTCCGGGTGGCTCAAACACGGAGCGCTGATGCTTGATGTTCTCGATGAGAAGCATCTTTCCATCTTGGACAATGATGCCTGCAGCCATGGGACGGGAAGTCATGCTGTGGATCATACTCTTGTCTTTGCATTATTTTCCGATACCATCTGTCGCCTTATGGATTCTTCTTCAGAAACGATGCTCCATCCAATTCTGGTAACAGAAATCCCGATCGATTATTTTCCTGGAAAAATTCGACTGGATCGTCTTGCTGCAAGGAATGACGAAGACGAGGAGCAAAGTAGTTCGATAGAAGGGCATCCTCTGGATTCCATTCGGGTTGGCAAGCCTATTGTCGTTGCCTTTCACATTCCTGCCATGCTCCATGAGTCAAACGGAGAGCATACGCAATTTGGCGAGTTACATGACAGCACATCAGTTGTGAGAGAATTGGAACTGTATTTGGGATCACAAGGCATTGCGAATGTCCTGATCACAACAAGGAATAGTGTGTGGATGCTGCAAATACTGCCGCATACAGATCTTCTGCTGGAAAACATGCAAAAGATTGCAGAAGAGAAAATGAGAGATGTTCTTGCTCATGAGGTCCGCGGTATCACGTAAGAAGGCATTTCTCAGTAAATTTCACTTTACAGATGCACGTAAACACTGTTTCCTACGGATACTTTTCCTTTTTTTCTATGAATCGTTCTTCTCGCCTTCTTCTTTCGGTCGCCGTTACAGCAGGAATGCTCATGACATCCGGTGTTGCCCTTGCACGTAGCCCAAGACTGCCGACATTCTTCCATCATCCTATCTTTCCACGCGTGTGGGATGCTATCGATCGTCTTCGTGATGCCGTGAATGGATTGCAAGATCAGATCGATGCACTCGTCATCACGCCAGGTCCACAGGGGCCAGCAGGACCACAAGGTCCACAAGGGGAGCAGGGACCACAAGGTGAACAAGGACTTCCTGGATCTGATGGACTACAGGGTCCCGTAGGGCCAATGGGACCACAGGGTCCGGCAGGTTCTGGAACGGGAGGCAGGCTCAATACGTATCGTGTGACATCACCGATTGTTTCCGTAGGACTTGCCGAAACGCAGACTGCTACTGCACGATGTAATACAGGAGATCAGGTGCTCTCCGGTGGTTTCTTTATGCAAGGCTCAACCCTGCAGGTGCTTCAGTCCAGGCCCGACCTTAACATCGAGGCGTGGACAGTAGAAGGATCCACAGCAAATCCTCCGGCCGGCATTCTCCCGGGTATTGGTTTTGTCGCGGCGTATGCCGTGTGCAACGATCTCACGCCCTAGCATTCACGCGCTGTCTTGTTGCCAATTAATCTCTCTCTATTTCGTCCGCTGCATCACGTTCAGCTTGTTTCTCTGCTAATTTTTTAGGATCACGTCTACGTAACGTCCCGTCAAAAGGTTTTCTCCTTCTCTTCGACCATTGCAGAACCCGTTGAACGATGGCTCGAGACTCGGGCGCAATCGCGTCATCAGGGACGAGAGCCCTTTCGTTTGTGGACTTTTTCTTCACATTCTGAGTTGGCTTTTGTGCGCAGAGCTCCGCAAACTTCGCTCGTACAGCTTCATCCATATCGTCATCATGCATGATCGCCTCTTCCGCCAATATGAATCTCCATTTCTGCGCTTTTTTTCGATCTTCTGGTGCGAGGAATGAAAGTGCTTCTTCTGTTCCTACAACCGGCCTTGTTGCGAGTGGTGACACTTTTTCATGTACGGGGAATTCCGGTCTTGCGCCCCCACAAAGTCTTCTAATTTGCGATGCGGTATCATATCGCTTTCCATTCGTATTGATTTGTCTAAGCCTGGTATCAGTATCTTCTGTTGAGAAGTCCTCGAGAGAGTTCATAGCGCAGTATTAAAACCCTTGCCCTCTTGATAGTCAAGGACGAGACGAGCCCATCAAAGAAGTGACAATGTCGTTGTTTTTGGCTACTATTCCGCGCGTGTCACGGTAGCTCAGTTGGCCGTGGCGAGCTTGCGAGCCGCGCTCAAAAGATTATGCTCGTTGCGCTTCTCGTTTCTTTACTTTCGCTCTTTCGTGTCACGGTAGCTCAGTTGGTAGAGCACAGGACTCATAAGCCTGGGGTCGCCGGTTCAATCCCGGCCCGTGACACCACATTGACAAAATCATAACTATATTGTATTTTGTCTTTATCAGTTGCATGGTGCAACTGTGACCTTTCACACCGTGAAATGGAGGTGAGTTATGCCTCAGACACGAGGCGTGTTCGCGCTCATCATGGCGCAGGACACGAAAAGCGTATTGCTGTCGGAGCGTGCCGATGGCAAGGGCTGGAATCTTCCGGGCGGTCGCGTGGAACAGGACGAGAACCATCACGATGCCCTAATCCGTGAAGTTCGCGAGGAGACCGGACTCGAAGTCGAAGTCCTCGAACAGATCGGCGAGCCGCTGGTCTTCGGCGAGGACACTGCCGTCGTGTACGCCTGCAAGGTTGTCGGCGGACAACTCGTCCCTACCAAGGAGGCTGTGCGCCACCGCTTCTGCAATGCCGAAGACCTCAAGGTCGGACGCATCCGCATCAACCTCGGCGGCGAGGCAACGGGTGCGTGGCATCCGCTCAAGCTCGTCGGCCCCGAAGGTCGACTGGGGCGCACTGGCCGGATGGTCTGGGACGGACTCTCGCTGATGCAGGAACCCATCGTCGGACCGAACGAAGCTCCGGCGGAGTTCCTGCCCATCGAGGGTGTGTTCGTCTCTGACGACAAGTGTTATCTCGTCGACGAGACGAGCGATGGACAGAAAAAATACCGTCGCCTCGACCCGTACGGCCCCGACGGCTACATGCAGCCCGCGAAGTAGGAGGAGATTTCACGGCATGGAAGCCAGCCCGTTGTCACAGCAATGTGATAGCGGGCTTTTTCGGTTGTGTCGCAAGTGCCAGCGACATCCGCTCAGTCAGCGTTAGCGCTCTCACTGAAGCCATGTTCATCTCCATCACAACCAAGTATGATTTTTTCGACCCTGTGTGACCACTCGACTCGACCTTGCGAAAGCTCGCTTATGGCAAGCCAAATAACGACTCATCGCACCATACTTCAAAACACCAATGCCATCGCAATCGCGAACAAACCCAGGTCTCTTACAATGACCTGATCATTCCAAATGGATGTGCTGAAGGTTGCCGCAACAATAATGATGCCCAGAAGGTGCAGTGCAGAAAAAAATGCTGCCAGGCGATGGATGTTTCCCCACGGAATAAGAAGACACGTACCAAGGAATATCTCGACGAGCCCCACAATGATGAGCCACGTATCGGTGGGGCTGCCCATGAAGCCGTTCATCCAGAGGGGCATCCATCCTATCCACGTTGTGGGATGCATAAGCTTATCCGCACCGAATGCAATGAAAACATACGCGAGCGTGAAGGATAAGATCCACCTGGTGAGGGGAGTCATGAGAGCATGGTACCATATATGCATCCTTCTACTTCGATGAAAAAATTATGTTCCACCATTGGCATTCTCATTCTAGTAACGGCGTGTTCTTATGAGAAGCAAAAGGAAGAGAGCGCGATGGAGCACATGGATCATGGTTCCATGCAAATGGCATCCGCAGCGAATGCAGGTTGGTCGCTCGACGATGAAAGTCAGGCGGGCAACATTTCCTTTGTCATCAAGAAAGAGGGTGAACCTTGGAAGGAGTTCGATATTCAGCATGAAAAGAGGATGCACCTCATTGTTGTTCGTTCCGATCTCACGAATTTCCAGCATCTGCATCCCACCATGAAGAGCGATGGAACATGGACCGTTCCGTTCACGCCTCCCGTTGAAGGGACCTATTGGATCTACGCCGATTTTGTCGCAACAAATGCGGGCGATCATGTTGTTCGGTTTGAAAAGACGTATGGGAAACGAACGCGAGAATCTTATATACCGCAAAAAGTGGTCACTCCCTCCGGCATGCATGGAATCGTGCAAGAAATAGACCATATTATTGTGTCTGTTGATATGAAGGAAATCGATTCTCTGCAGACTTCCCAAGAGAAATCTGTGCGGATGAAGATTCATCTGATGGGACCGATGGGTGATGATGTGACCGTAGAGCCATACCTTGGGGCCAATGGCCATAGTGTCTGGATTTCACCCGAGGGTGATTATATCCATGCTCATCCCGATGAGAATTATGAAGGATTTAAAAAAGGCGATGCTCCTATGTTTATGATTCACGATCTTCATGATGAACGCTATCGAACCTTCACGCAATTCAAGGTGCACGGTGTTGTTCGCACTGCAATCTTCGACTGGCCGTTTCCTCAACGATGATCACGACTTCTGCCCGATGTGGATCGTTGCGCGGAGGACTCCTGTGGAACACGTAATCAGAAAGTCTGATGCAGGATTTTTGATGGGTCCGAGCCAGTTAAAGCCTTGGCGGATCACTGTTGAAATGCCGTAAGAAGGTGCCATGATGCTGCTTGCGCAGCCGGAAATTCCATTGGGTGCGTTGGCGTAAATCCATGTTTCCTTGTTTGGTTCAATCGTCATCACGTTCGGGGTAAATCCCGCGTCGGTCACATTGAGTGAAATGATCTGTTGGCCCCGTTCGTTCACGCTCACATTCTGGCTGACTTGTTGTGATCTGTTATGAAGCAATGCAGCACGGATATGTTCGGCGATATCGATATTCATCAGGGCAAAACCACTTTGCAGGTTGAGGACGCCAAAGAGCAGGACAAGGACTGCAGAACATTGGGAAAAGAGGCGTGCGGGTTTTCCTGTGGTGAAGGCACCCAAGAAGCTGATGCCAAGGAGTGAGGGCAACGTACCGAGTGCGAACGTGAACATGATGGACCCTCCCGCAAGAAAACTCCCCG
Source organism: uncultured Candidatus Peribacteria bacterium (assembly GCA_964515125.1). Lineage (GTDB taxonomy): Bacteria > Patescibacteriota > Gracilibacteria > Peribacterales > Peribacteraceae > JALQTW01. The sequence continues at coordinate 2,028 of CAZEUQ010000035.1, read as the reverse complement.
AGCCGAGCGCAAGGAGCTGCATGGACTGGGTGAATCCGCAGGGGACAAAGAAGGTGAGCCCCCCAAGGATGAACGGTGCAACAGGATGACGGGACTTTGCGAGCGAACGAAGGCGCTTTGTCCATGGACCCGTAAAAGGGACAGTGCAGTACTTGGAAGGAAGGATCCGTAGAATGCGGAGCCCCAGAATGATCATGACGAGTGCGATGACGATCGTGAGAATTCCGTTGAGAAAAGGAGAGAGCGTAATGGCTTTTCCAATGACACCCACAACGCCACCAAGCAAAAAATATCCTGCAAGACGCCCAACGTTAAAAAGAAAAAGAGGTTCAAAGCGTTCTGCGCGTGATGCCGATCTTTTCATATCATTCCATGTTGCAGAGAGTGAGAGAAGAAGCCCTCCCACCACAGCGAGGCACGTAGAAAATGCAGCGGTGAGCCCTACCAAGAAGACCGTCCCCAGTCCGATGACACCCTGCAATTGCTGTTCTACGTGAAGGATGTGGAACCGATGAAACAGGTAGCCAATGGCAAGCGCAAGAACGAGTACCCCACCCATTTCTAGGAGCGATGTCTCAGTACGCGAAACAGCGGCACTTTTTTTGGAGGGGACAGCGCGTTTTTTCATGACCATAGTATACACACTGCCCTTCGTTCTATGCTAGAATTTCACCGTATGGAACCCAAGAAAGCCCAGCCTAAACAGCAGGATTCGCTTCCGTCATCCGGCGATGCTGTAAGCGTACAGGAGTTGGAAAAGAAGGTGAAAGATCTCACGGAACTTGCAGCGCGCGCGCAGGCGGAACTGCAGAATGCGAAGATCCGCATGGAAAAAGAAGCCATGGAGATGCGCTTGTTCGCATCGGAAGCATTGCTCCGAAAACTTCTTCCAACGATCGACAATTTCCAGCGTGCCTTCGCACATCTTCCGGAGGATCTGAAAAATCATGAGTGGGTGAAGGGGGTGAGTGCGATTGAGCAAGACCTGATGAAGCAACTTTCCGCATCGGGACTCATGAAAATCGAGGCGCTCGGCCAATCGGTCGATCCTCATCAACATGAAGTCTTGCTAGAAGGGGAAGGCGAGGCGGGAAAAGTGCTGGAGGTCCTGGAAGATGGCTACGAGTTGCATGGGAAAGTTCTTCGACCGGCCAAGGTGAAAGTCGGACGTTGATTCACGCGATTGCCCTCGCGGCGGATAGAATGATGAAATAGCCGATAGTATTGAGAACAAAGCACAGAGCCGCGAAGGTCTTTGTCTTCATGCGCGATGCGCTTCCCAGGAGGAAGATGCCGAATTCGTCCGGAAAGGGAGAGGCGATGAGAAGCCCCGCGAAACTCCAGACAAGATACTCTCGAACTTTTTCCTCGAATGAAGGATGATGAAAGAGATCGTGGATTTTCATGAAGATCTGGGCGCGGAAGAGTCGCGTCAGTTCCTCGTGGAGCGAGAACCGCACGAGTTCGAAGAGGGCGAGATCTGCGAGGACCGCACCCGTACCGGTCAAAATGGCGGCCGGAACGGGGTGCATGCTCTGCGCACTCGCGATGATGAGCGCGATGCCGAACGGAGCCGTAATGCTGATGGAGCTCAGAAATCCCGCGAGGCAGAAAAGGAAAACATGACCTCCCCGACTCACATGGCTTTCGATCCACACGAACGCCCCTTCCTCGAAGAGAATGATGGCAAGGAACACCGAAATGAGGACGAGAGAAAGGCGCGGAAAGTCGCGAAATGCACGCATCAAGACAGTATAGCAGAAAAAGCGTATAACGGCTACTGCCTCGTGCGCTTCTCCTTCTTTATTTCCTCGGCGAATCGATCTCCTTTCTCCTCGTAGTTTTTGAACATGTCGTAACTCGGGGAGGCGGGTGAGAGGAGGCAGACGGTTCCTTTCGGTGTCACGTCGATTGCTTGTTGAATGACTTCTTCCATCGTGGTGGCTGAATGGAGACCGATCATCGGAGCTTTTTTCACGATCTCGTCCCCAATGCGTGGGCCGTCTTCACCGAAGAGGATCACGTGTT
>CAZEUQ010000034.1:0-9937 GCA_964515125.1 uncultured Candidatus Peribacteria bacterium | reverse complement strand
GGTCCTTTACACCGCAAACTCCGGATCCATCGAAATCCTGCTCTCTTCCGGAAGGACCTGGTTCTGATACTTACTGAACGGCTTCTTGTTATACGGAGTCTCTGCTTCGCTCGTCATCTGCTCGAAAGCAATCTGGCACACACGCATGCCGGGGTACAGCGCAACAGGGAGCCGATTGAGATTTGAAATTTCAAGCGTGATGGTTCCTGAAAAACCAGGATCCACGAATCCTGCCGTAGAATGGATGATGATCCCCAAGCGCCCGAGAGAACTGCGACCTTCGACGCGAGCGACCAAATCATTCCCTAACGTGAGCTTCTCCTGTGTGACACCCAGAATGAATTCCCCTGGCTGCACGATGAAGGGATCTCCATCGTTCACGGTGATAACCCGCATGTTCTTTGCAAAGGTCTCGGGGCTTTTGGGGTCCAGCACGGCATAGCGGCTGTGCTCATAGACCTTAAAGGTGTTGCCCAAACGAAAGTCCATGCTGGAGGCATGAATATGCCAAAACAATTCAGGCTGATTGGACTCAATAGCAATACGACCGGCTTCTATAGCGCCTTTGATGTCGCGGTCGGAGAGAATCATGGCGGGATGGTAGCATAGACCAAAGTAATACCAGAAGGAAAAAGAGGGGGATGCACCATTGCTCTTCCCGCATGGATTCATACAATGAGTTCCCATGGTTGCGATTTCCCTAAATTACGCAAGAGATACGGCAACGGAGAGTGATGATCAAGATTCTCCTGGGAAGGTACGCACTGTGCTTGCAGCGCGCGCAGAACATGTGCGACAGCAGGTCTATGCTCTGGCAGAATACGCAAAATCACTGCATTTTCGAGCTATTTCAGAACAGGATGAGCGGAGTCTGACGGCAGGTCTTGCGAATCTTGAGACTGAAGAAGAGATCAAAGACTGGGAAAAATTTGTGTCAGAAGGAATTGCATCGCAGAGAAGATCGTACGAAAAAATTGTTGCCGATTTTGCATCCGCCATGCAAAGAGCCGAACCGTATCTCTCTTCACAATCAAAGCAGACCTGGATTGAGCGTTTCGAGCGCTCCACATTCACGGAAAAACGATACTTTCTGGATCATCAATTTGATTCCTTCATCGCGAGTTGGCAGAAGACGCATGAAGAACGTGATGAGCTCCTCACAAAACCTGCCATGGCGTACCTTACGAGTGAAGATGTTCCAAGACTTACCCTCTTCAAAGATAAAAATGCCTTCAAGGAACTCTCGTACCGAGAGAAGAAGGATCTTGTCGCAATGGTGACCGCCGCCATTCTTGCGCGGAACAAATTTGGCAACGAACTGTATCACCAGGCGAAAACAAAATTGGATAGTGCAGCACAACGTGGGATTGTGAGTACAAAAAAAGTGGGGATCTGGATGGAACGCATCTTTTCAACGCGAAAAGACAGAGCAACCATGGAAAAATTTGTTAGGGGGAATGATAAAAACTCCTTGAGCGGGCTGATCGAGAGCTGGAAAGCGGTGGTGGAACGTTTTCACAACGTACGTACGAAACTGGATGAGCGAAAAGATCTGGCACGCGGGTTTAAACGCGTGAGCCTGGATGACTTTTTGGACATGCACTACGCACAACGTGTGAGTTACGTGAATGAAGCAGAACGTGTGTTGGGAACCGCAAGAAACATTCAAGATGAAAATCCACTCATCCTAGAAATTCGTCACTATCTGGATATTGGTGACTGGAAGGGAGCGGATGATGCAATAAACGAAGCGAATAAAGAATCGCTCCTTCAGGTAGATCGTGATCGTCTCTTTTCCATGCGACAATATCTGGCACAGCACAGAACAGACGGTGGGCCACGATCTGTTCCATCGTCCTCCAAAGAAGCAGATGCAGCGTGGGCAGAAATTCAGATAGTTTTGCAGGGAGAGTTGGATCCCGCACTGCGCGGTCTTGTAAATCGCCTCCTCGTGAAAGGAAACTTCGCGATCAATGCACTCCGTTGGACGGTGTATAACTACATCTGGTGCCATAAGAACGGCTATGTAAACCAAGAAAAAAGTTTTGAACAGATTGATCAAAACCTGGAAGCAACGAAAGAACGCTGGGAAGAAGAAGGTGATGCCGGCAGGAACGATGTGATGTATGCCCAAGCTTACAAGCGCGACGAGCAAAAAATGATCGGTGCGAAGAAAGGTGACAAGGCGTGGATCCAGTACGTGAACCTGACAAACGAGAATGTCATGGCTGGCGTCGCGGATTTTTATAGCAAACCCCATGACCCCAAAGTACTGTATTGGACCACCTTCATGGGCTGTCGAGGTACAGATCCTCTGGACGAAGGTTGGCACCAACGCCAACTGAATGCGCTCAACAAAATCCGCTCCGCAACCAGAACAATCGAAAATACTGGAGGAAAGTACCGTTCTTCTGGCGTTTTGATGCCCGAAACGATCTCTGCAGCGTAAGCACTTGCTTCCAAAGCAAAAACTTTCCACAATGCAGGCCTATGAAAAAACTCCTTCTTCTTTCGGCTGTGCCACTTCTCCTTGGGGGATGCTCTTCACAAGAACAAACACTGGATGACGCACTGCTCAACCCCCTGACAGCATCCCAGTATGGCGATGCACTTGCGGGATCTCTTGCGAATCTGATCATCAATAAAGACGCCATCGTGGCAACAAAAGGAATGGAGGAAAAAATTCAGAAAGAAATTGCCGCCGCAAAAGTGATTGCACGCGTAGGAAAGGAACGTCAGAACTCTGGAGCATGGGGAGCATTCATTTCCGATGATGATGCCGTAACCGGCATAGGGCTTTACGTGGATGATATGTTCTATCTCTCCCCTTCTTTCGAAGTAAACCCCCTTCCAGAAACACACCTCTATCTTACGACGATCGTTGATCCTCGTGATGTAACATTCCCCGACGTATCAGCAATCGATCTAGGAATCATTCACTCTGCTTTTGGCGCACAGACGTACGCCGTGTCAAAGCAGGAGAAACCGGAACTTCTGAGAACGGCGGTACTGTGGGATGCAACGTTCAAGAAGATCATTGGTTTCGCGCAGTTGAGCAAAAGACAATAGGGTGATGCCCTGTATCACAGTACGCACAAAAGTACTTGCGCTCCTTTTAAGGAGATTAAATTCCTTCCCTCCTGGAGCGGGAACACATTCCTGCGTTCTTTCCTTAGAGAGGTCTCGTCCCCCGAGCAAGCGCGGCATCCAACATGGAACTGATGACTTCGATCTCGTTGGATGTCACCTTTTCTCCATTGACGAAGAAAGATGGTGTCGAATTGACACCTAATTCCGTGCCGGCAGCATAATCTTGCTGCACAACACTCTTCTTGATCTTCGACTTTAAGCACCGACCGAAGAGGTCTGTGTCTAACGTGATCTCCTCTGCCCATGCACGAATATTCTTTGAATTGAGGTTCTTCTGATTTTTGTACATCATCTCGTGCATCTCCCAGAATTTGCCCTGATCCGCAGCACATTCAGTGGCTTCCGCGGCTTCCTGCGCATAAGGATGTATTTGACGCAACGGGAACTGCTTAAACTCAAAACGAACCCTCTCGCCGTATTTCTCCAAGAGCGGCTGGACGAGGATGGCTTCCGCAACACCACACGCAGGGCACTGGTAGTCGCCATACTCCGTCAGCGTGACAGATGCATTCGCATTTCCACGGGGACTTTTCGTGGACTCCGTTTTCACGCCTGTGGTATCCACACATGCGGTAAGAAGGACAACGGAAGCTGTGATAAGGACGGTAGAGTGGCGCATAGTGGTTGCACTATAAAGTGGCCGGGGTGCTGTGCCAAGCCTTACGTATTTTTTTCCTATGGATTGGTTTACTGGTTTATTCGTTTCTTGGTTTACAGATATCATGATCAGCGTGTGGAATAACGAAAAACGAATAAACGAATCAACAAAGAAACGTTATCTTTCCTAGAACTTCTTCTCATCTTTGCTATACTCGTCCCCCATGACCCTCTACCTCAAATACCGTCCGCAGACCTTCGCCGACGTTGTGGGCCAAGATCACATTGTGACGGTTCTGGAGCAGGCGGTGAATCAGAACCAGGTTGCCCATGCATTCCTGTTTTGCGGCACGCGCGGAACAGGAAAAACATCTATCGCACGCATCCTTGCGAAAGAGATCCTCACACAGGGTATGGAAGATTCCACTATGAAAGAACAGATTCTCAAGGGAGTAGAAGATGGCTCATTGGTTGATTTGATTGAGATTGATGCAGCGAGTAACACGGGAGTGGATAATATCCGTGACCTCATTGAGAAAATTCAATTTTCGCCCGTCGTCGCAAAAGCGAAGGTGTACATCATCGACGAAGTTCACATGCTCTCGAAAGGCGCCTTCAACGCGCTCCTCAAAACGCTCGAGGAGCCACCAATCTACGCGTACTTCATTCTTGCAACGACGGAACTGACAAAAGTACCCGAGACGGTGCAGTCGCGTTGCCAGCGTTTTCCGTTCCGACGTGTTCGCGAGGAAGACCTTATCCGCAGATTGCAGTTTATCGCCGACACAGAAAAGATTACCGTAGACCGCGCAGCGCTTCGTTTGATTGCACGACATGCAACGGGGAGCTTCCGCGACGCTATTTCGCTCCTCGATCAACTTCGGTCTCTCCCGAAGATTGACGTAAAGGACGTTCAGGAACGCATCGGAGAAACGAATGAAGTCTTTTTGGAGGAAATTATGAGCGCCATTGAGGCACGAGACAGAAGCGTGATCCCTGACATTGTAGAACGCATTGAGGATGCCGGGCTCCCCTTAGACCAGATGATTCGCTCGCTCCTCATGATCATCCGCGATCGCATGCACGAAGCGATCGAACGGAAGGAATCGATCGATGATCTTGTGAGGATGCTCTCCATCATGCTCGACTCACTGAAGGACCTTCGCTTGTCCCCTGTTCCGGGTCTTGTGCTAGAAACAACGCTCTATGCGCTGATGGGAAGTGACGAAAATCCCGCACCAGCAAAACCGATTGTCCAGAAAAAAACGAAAAAAGAAGTCGTAGAAGAAAAAGCGCCTGAAGTGATAGAAGAAAGCCCCGCTCCAATGCGCAATGCAACCATCCAGGTGGATGATTTTTCGATGTCCTCCATTCTCCGTCACTGGCCGGACATCGTGAAGAACGCGATGCCTGCATCGGTGCGCATGTCCCTAAAGAACGGAACCGTGCGAAGTACAAAGGGAGACAGAGTCATCATCGCCTTCTCGTCTGTATTCCACCGCGATAAAGTCGCAACATTGGAAGGAAGCCGCGCAATTGAAGAACTTCTGCAGAACGTCTTCAAGCGTCCTGTGCGGATTGAATGTGTCCTGGAGGAAGCAATGGAAACACCCGTCATCGAAAGCCCAAAAACAGACCTGGTAGAAGCTGCAGAGGAAGTGTTTGGTACCATCTAATCAAACATGCAGACGAAACAGGACATCCGTCAGGCCATGAAGGAACGTCTTGCCAGGATGTCCAAAAAAGACCGCGACATCGAAAGTCGTGTCCTTGCGAAGGAACTAAAACGATTCCTTGGGGATAGTCCCCGAACGGTTGCCGCGTACATGGCACTTGCCGATGAGCCGAACATCACACCATTGATTCGGGAATTGATGGATGAAGGATGGACCATTGCACTCCCCGTGATGGAAAACAATGCACTCGTCTTTCGGACAATCCGATCGTTCGACGGCCTCAAAAAAGGCGCCATCGGCGTTCTAGAACCGACGCAGCATGATCCTGTGACCGATCGAACCACGATCGAGACCGTCATCATCCCCGGAAGGGCCTTCACGAAAGACAGTAAACGCATGGGCAGAGGCAACGGAGGCTACGACAAATGGATTGCATCCCAACGGTCCATCAATCCTTCAACGAGATACATCGGTGTGTGCTTTGAATGTCAGATTGTGAATGATGTTCCGTGGGAAGCACATGATGAAAGGGTGAATCACATTGTGACAAGCAGAGGCATGCTCATGTAGACACCAATCTCTTTACCTCTTCAACAAAGATTGCGTTTCATGTTCGAGCGACGCTGCAGCGTCGCGAGTTTGAAACGCACAGCGTCTTTCTTGGTCCTTCTTTGACGCAACAAAGAAGGACACTTTTCTCATGCCTTACTCATCGGACACGACGCGGTAGAGATGCCTTCCTTCGTGCTATCAAAGCATCTTCATCAATCTCAGCGGAAAGTGCAATCTGCATTTCACGCGGAGGTGTAGATTAATTTCATTCCTCAGACAGCACCGTACGTCCATCCACCACAGCCCATGGATCGTTCGGGTCAATTGGAAGTGATCGTCGCAGGTCTTCTGTCAATTCAACAAGCGTTCCATTCAGCATGATCATCTCTTTATCTGCCGTAAGAGCATGGGATGATTCATCACGCACAATACGACCTTCTGCATCAACCCTCACAGCGCAACTGCCGTCGTATCGACCAAGATAAGGAGATTCCTGTTCCATAGTTGGAGGGTAGCATACCGAAATCCCCTGTTGCGCAAAGGTATTTTTTCGATATGCTCCAAATGTGCCCACCTATGACGCGCTAAAGGCCTCTGACCCAGACATGTATAACGCTTTGATGGGCGAAATGAGGCGTCAGACAGATGGGGTGGAACTTATTCCATCCGAGAACTATGTGTCTCCTGCGGTATTGGAGATGATGGGGTCGGTTTTCAACAACAAATATTCGGAAGGATACCCCGGCAAACGCTACTACGGCGGTCAGGAATACACGGATATTGTAGAGTCCCTCGCCGTCGAACGTGCGAAAAAGCTCTTCAAGGCAGGCCATGCGAACGTGCAGCCGCATGCAGGCGCTCCGGCCAACGTTGCGACCTATTTCGCCATTCTGGAACCGGGTGACACCGTGATGGGAATGGACTTGAGCCATGGTGGTCACCTCACACACGGGCATCCTGTCACGTACATCACAAAGATCTTTAAATTTGTGCGCTACAAGATGAAAGACATCGAAACAGGTGAGCTCGATTACGACGAAATGCGCGAGACAGCCAAGAAGGAAAAGCCAAAATTGATCCTGGTCGGTTACTCTGCGTATCCTCGCGAAGTCGACTACGCAAAAGTGAAAGCCATTGCTGACGAAGTCGGCGCACTCACCATGGCGGACATGGCGCACGTTGCAGGACTTATTGCAGGAGGCGCGCACAAGAATCCATTTGATTTCGGGTTCGATATCATCACAACGACGACGCACAAGACATTACGCGGTCCACGCGGAGGCATGATTCTCACGCGCGAGGAAGAATTGGGAAAGAAGATGGATAAATCGGTCTTCCCGGGCTTTCAGGGCGGGCCCATCATGCAAATGGTCGCCGCAAAGGGCGTTGCCTTTGGTGAGGCACTGCAACCGGAATTCAGGGATTACGCCGCGCAGATCGTGAAGAACGCGAAGCGCCTCGCGGATATTTTCTTGGGCAAAGGTGCACGATTGATAACTGGCGGCACGAGTAATCACCTGATCCTTCTCGATGCAATGACGACCTGGGGCATTCCTGGCGGCGAGTGCGAGCATCTCTTCGATCGCATCGGCATCACGATGAACAAGAACATGATCCCCGATGACCCACGAAAGCCCATGGATCCATCGGGCATTCGTTTTGGCACGCCGGCCATCACGACACGGGGGATGAAGGAAAGTGATATGGACGTCCTTGCGGACTTCATGCTTCGCGCAATCGAGAAGCGAGCGGATGACAGCGCCATCGCAAAGCTCCACGATGAAGTTATTGAGTTCTGCAGGAAATTCCCTGTGCCGGGGATTAAGGCATGAGATGAAGAAACAATGCAAACCATGCAATAAGAGAAATCATGATTTTCCTGTATTGCCTCATTTCATGCATTGCTTCTATTGCCTCTCCTGCTTCCCCTCCCTCTTCGCCTTCAAATCCAAAATCGTCTTGCTCACCGGCGGCACACCACCAGATGCTTCTAACTTCTTTTCGAGCTCTGCCATCGTTTTCTTTTCGTCTTCCGTGACAGGTTCATCCAAGAATACTTTCTTGCGGATCATGTTGTAGTCGTTAAGCCACATTTCACGATCTCGCCATGCGCGGTATTCGTCCAGTTTCATCCCCTTCTTCCGCGCCTTTTCACGCTCTTCGGCTTCCTTTTCTTTCGATTTTTCGGCTTTCTTCAGACTCACGCGACTGTCTTCTGCACTGGCAATCCATTTGCCGAGCTTTTCCTCCACAACAGCCCTCTTTTCGGTGTATCGCTCGCGGGAAAGTGTGCGGATGAGATCAACGCGTTTTGTATCTTCCTCCGGTTTTGGCGGCACGAGCGTGGAAACAGAAAAAGGTTTCGATGGAACACCGTCGATCATGAGGCGCATGTAGGCATGGTATTTTGGAAGGCTCAAAATATCTTTCGGAAGAATCATCTCTTCAAACTGCATGGCAAGTTCTTCGGCATCTTCAGATCCCACCTGGAACGACACCATGGAACCCACGTTCCCAAAGATGGCATCCTTCAAGACGGTATTGGTATTGTCGATGAGAAGTTGCCTGACATACTGATTCGCCATGGTCAGGTTTAAGCGATACTTTCGGGCCTCACTGAGGATCGTTGCAAACGATTCCGTCGCGAAGTTTTGGAACTCATCCACATAGAGGTAGAAATCTTGGCGATCCTCTTCTGGGATATCTGCCCTGCTCATGGCATCCAATTGAAATTTTGTGACGAGCATGGAGCCCAAGAAAGCAGATTCATCTTCACCAAGATTTCCTTTTGAAAGATTACAAAGAATAATCTTGCCGCTATCCATGGCATGGCGGATATCCACCGTGGAGTTCACCTGTCCGATGATGTTCCGGAGCATGGGGTTGGAAAGGAGCTGTCCGATCTTATTTTGAATGGCGGCAATGGCTTCTGTGCGATACTTTTCGGACCATGAAGCATATTCCCCTGTCCAGAAGCCCTTCACAAGGTGGTCATCCACATGTTCCAGTAACTTTGCGCGGAAGACATCATCCGTAAACATGCGCATGATGCCGAGCATGGAATTACCACCTGCTTCGATGAGCGCGAGGAGAGTATTGCGCAAGATGTGCTCCATGCGACCGCTCCATACGTCCGGCCACAACTTTTTGAAGACGCTCATCATGCCGGATGCCACAAGGGGGTACTGATCCGGGTTGGTGCAGTAGAGCATGTTGAAGGATAGCGGATGGCTACGATCTGCAGGATCGAACAAAATGACATCATTCGTACGGTGCTTTGGAATATACCGCAGGACAGATTCAACCAAATCACCGTGCGGATCGATGAGCGCAAGCCCTTTTCCTGCATGGACGTCGCTATGGATCATGTTTTGCAAGAGTGTCGATTTTCCCATGCCTGTTTTTCCGATAATGTACATGTGGCGTCTTCGATCATCGGGGCGAATGCCGAATTTCATACGGTGCCCACGAAAAACAGATTCTCCGAGCGTGGTGAGCCCGTCTTCAATGGGAAGATTGACAGGCGGTTCCAGTTTCTTGCTCACAACCCAGTCCACATTCGGCGTCTTAACAAGAATATTCGGCAAATGCCACAACGTCGCAATTTCCTCTTCGGAAAGAGCAAACGGTGTCTTTCTAAATCCCAAAGGGAGCCCTTCAAACTCTGCAATACCCGATATTTTGAAGCCGTTGCAATCCGGCAGAGTGAATTGGCGGAAACTGGATGCAATTTCTTCCACTTTTCCCTTGGCATCGTCAATGGATTCACGCGGCGTGATGACACTCACACGAACATTTGTACGGAAAAGAAGTTGGTTCACCTTCGCAACAGCGGCGGAGAGTTGGTCCTCTTTATCGTGGCTCCGCGTGCTAATGGCACGGGAAATATCAGTGTCATGGCTTTCTACTTCATCGCCCGTCATCAACGATACGGTCGATTTGGGAATGAAAGAGAACCATTC
>CAZEUQ010000033.1:0-10066 GCA_964515125.1 uncultured Candidatus Peribacteria bacterium | reverse complement strand
CACACCGACTGTCCGATATGAACTTCCGGACCACTGTATCGATCTTCAGCAGGAACTTGTGTCCCTTGGAACGCTCCCTAAACTTCCTGTGAATCCGGCAACCGACGACATCGAGGCAACGGACGATATCACCTACTATGCCATTCGTAGTACCGATGGCCTCATTTCTGTTCGTTCGTGTCTTTCCGAAGGAGAAGAAAGGCAAGGAGCCGGACAAGGGCCCTTCATCGAAGTTTCACGATAACTATGTTTCATTTCATCCTTCCATCAAAGCGCTCTCCACAACAACCTGGTTTTACGTTTATCGAAGTCATTATCACCGTTGCAATTATCGCAATCCTTTTTGGTGCGATCTTCGTTGCAGTGGATCCAATCCGGCGTATTCACCAGTCGCGTAATGCACGACGGACCGAAGATATCCGCGCCGTTGCCGATGCCATTGCACTCAAAACAGCGGATACACAACGACGCGTGAAGTTTTCTTCCGTTGTGAATCGCCAGTGGCGTATGCTCGGCAAGGCAACACTGCCTGCGCTCAATAGTGATATTACACGTGACTCGGTACCTGGTGACGCAAACCGCAATTTATCCATCGATGCTGCGGACTATACGTTGTGGGCTGCAAATAATGGCCTCAATACGGGCTCTATGGATGTACAAGAAGCCTACCGAAGAGGGGATTACAATAAAGATGGAACAGTCGGAGCGGGGGATTACGCTTTATGGGCAGCAAACTTTGGGAAGAAAAATCCTGGAAATTATCGTGATTGCCTTACTGCCTGCGGGAACCTTGGAGGATCCGCAGGTGCCGTGCATCTGGAAAATGGTGCCACCCTTTCGATTGAGGATTCTTTTGTGAATATTGCCAATAATGTTCAACCGACATTCGACCTCGCAGGTGCATCACTTGCCTTGTGGGTTCAAGTTCGTACAAATGCTGCGACAACTTCCGTTCCGATCGTCAAAAAAGGGAATCTCTCAATTGCGTATCTTCCGACATCGAAACTTATCAAGATTGAATCGTTCCGCTCGGGCGGGAATTTCCGTCAGGTATTTGTGCGGGCAGATGGACTTTCAGATGGGCGCTACCATCATCTGATCTTTATCTTTGCGGCAGCGTCTACCGTGAATGTTTTCATCGATGGAGCACAGCCACTCTCCAGCCCCGCTCTTTTCGATCTTCCCCCCGATAGCGATGAACCGTTACCACTCACCTTTGGTGATACATCGGAGCCGTCTGTTTCACTGGATATTGATGATATCCGTTTTTACAAAGCAGAGCTTGGCGCAGAACAAGCTCTTATTGTTAAAAATGGCGGACAGCTGGATGCAGGATTCCCTCTATGGGCATATTGGATGCTCGACGAAGGAACAGGATCAGAATCGGAAAACTCCGCAGACATCCTGCCTGAACGAAAAGCGAAACTTTTTGGAGGAGCTACCTGGAGTACCGATGTTCCATCTGTTATCTACGAAACAATGGCTACATGTACAGATCTGGGACCCGACCTGGCGGGATATCTTCCGCATATGCCCGTTGCTCCATCCGCGGGGGAAGACACTCCTCCGTCCGATCAGGCGACGTACTACGCCGTACGTATAGCGGATGGCGCTGTGCAACTTCGTGCGTGTAACAGCGAAGGAATAGAAGCAGGTGGAACAGGAACGCCACCGGTCATCGAAATATCACGGTAGAGAGTTCTTACCCGTTTGCTTTGAGCGTTTCTACTATGTCTTTGAGGGACATGCGATCTTGTTTTAAGGTATCGCGATCACGAATGGTCACCGTATCTTTATCGCCCTGTTTTTCATCTTCTCCAAGTGTGCCAAAGTCGACCGTGATACATTTTGGCGTCCCGATTTCATCCTGCCTGCGGTAACGTTTGCCGATGGACCCTGTCACATCAAAATCGATGTTGAGGTCTGTCTCTTGTATCAATTTTTTGTACAACTCTTGTGCCTTTGCAATGAGGTTTTCCTTCTTTGAGAGAGGAAGAATAGCAACATCTACCGGAGCAACCTGGGGTGCAAACTTCATCACCGTGCGCGTGTCATCACCAATTTTCTCCTCCGTGTATGCTTCCAAAAGAAGCGTCAGAACCGTGCGATCGCACCCAAAGCTTGGTTCGATCACATGAGGCACGAATTTCTTTTTTGGATCATCAGGATCTGTGTAGGTAAGTTCCTGTCCGCTGTATGTTTGATGTTGCGTCAAATCGAAATCGCCGCGGTTTGCGAGGCCGAACAGTTCACCGAATCCCCACGGGAAGGAATATTCGATATCAATCGTCCGTGAACTGTAATGTGAGAGTTCATCTTTCTCGTGCTCACGAACACGTAGGTGGCTTGGGTCAATGCCAAGTCCAACGTACCAATTCCACACATCCTGCTTCCAGAGATCGAAATGTTTTTCCGCAGTGCCTGGCTCGATGAAGTATTCAATCTCCATCTGTTCAAATTCGCGCGTGCGGAACGTGAAGTTTCCCGGTGTGATCTCATTGCGGAATGCCTTGCCGATTTGCCCTACCCCGAAAGGGAGTCTCATGCGAGTGGTATCGAGAACATTCTTGAAATTCACGAAGATTCCTTGCGCGGTTTCCGGGCGAAGATAGACAAGAGTTCCCTGGTCTTCGATGACACCTTGATGAGTTTTGAACATTAAATTGAATGTTTTTGCTTCGGCCCAATCGACTTTCTTGCAACTGGGACAGGGGATTTTTTCTGCCATCATCATCGGTTGGATTTGCGCAAGCTTTAGAACCGCTGCTGCTTCTATGCCAAGTTTTTCTTCTAACAGTTTGTCACCACGCAGTCGTTGATTGCAGCTTTTGCACTCCATAAGGGGATCAGCAAATGAACCTACATGCCCGCTCGCCTCCCACGTTTTGGAGTTCATCAAGATGGCTGCATCCAGCCCGACCATATCCTCGCGTCCGCGCACGAATGTCTTCCACCAATGCTTCTTCACACGGTTTTTTAGTTCCACTCCCAGCGGGCCGTAATCCCACGTGTTTGCCAGTCCTCCGTAAATCTCGGAGCCGGGAAAAATAAAACCACGGCGCTTACAGAGACTCACGAGTTGATCGAGCGAATGTGCAGGCATGGCGAGAGACTACCACGAGTGGAGAGAAGGCAGAAGTCAGAAGGCAGCAGGATGCCTAAAGTGCAGTCTGGTTGATTGTTTTCAAGGGGGCCATGACCGCTTCCGAAATATGCCTTTTTATGCTATAATGAGTGGAATACATGAACATTCACAAAACGTTCTTTTTTGGCCGCAGCATCACGTTCCTCGCAATGTGGGCACTTCCCGCGATGGCGTTTGCTGCAGAACTTCCTTTGGGGTTCGAAACCAAGGTGACAACCCAAAGCGGATCGGCCGCGTTTGCGGTGCTCCTGTTTTCCCTTGCGATCGTCATCACACTCTTCCTCGTACGCGTGTGGGTGGGAGTCTTAAACGTCTCGACTGTCTACAATACGCAGTCGCTTGCATCCGTTGAGAAGAAGCATCCGTACCTCCCGGATGTCAGCGTCATCATTGGAGCCATCGTCATCACGGGTGCGCTCGTCATTCTTTCCGCCGATACATTTTCCAAAGTGCTGCCGCTGAATGCACTCTTCGGAAGCTCCAACATTGTGCATCGCATCGTCACGGTTCTTCTTGCCTTTGCGGCATTCGGCGTCTTCGACCGATCGCGTTTTCATGCACGGCGTGAACAACACCCGTACATTTTCGCGTTTCTCATGGGCACCATTGTCACGTGGGTGCTCATCGGGTTCAGCTTTGCGTTCTTCCAGACGGATGTGCGACAGGATCCCTTCCTCCTTGCACTCGGCATTACCTGTGTGATTACAGGATGGAGATTTTTATTCGGTCCCTGGAGTGCGCGTGTCAAAGCGACCGTGCTCGGGACGTTCATCTTCTGGGTGAGCTACACGTTGCTGCAGACCAAAACGCACGAAGAGATTCTTGCGACGGGACTTGCCGCCATCGTTGCGTTTATTCCGGTGGCACTGTGGTGCAAGTTGTTTTTGAGCTACCACCGTGAGCGGTTGAGTTACGTCCTACTCGCATTTTTCTCGGGAATACTCTCCATCGTCCCCATTCTCTTTTACGATGCACTGGTTCGCCACTCCATCGAATTCGATTTCTTCCTCTTCAAGATCGTCCCTATCAATTTCAATTCGTCGTCCCAAAACTTCGTTCAGCAAAGCGTATTCAGTTCCGTGACCGGCGTGCAGGCGACTGTACTCATCACACTTGTCACGTACCTCATTGTGGGAATCATTGAAGAAGTTAGTAAATTGTGGGTCTTAAAACACAGTGGTCAATCGTTCTTCGCATCCGTGAATGATGTGCTGCAACTCGCCATTATTGTTGCCATCGGCTTTGCTTTTGGCGAGAACCTGATGAACCCCAACTACTTTGTCGGCTTTGTCTTGCAGTACCTCATTCGTCCTGCATCGCCCGAATGGGGTCAGTTCATCGGGAATGTCTTCGGACGATCCGTGCTCACCAACATGGTGCACATTCTCTCCACGGGTGTAATGGGATACTTCTTCGCGCAGGCGTTCTTTGCATCTCCTCTCTTAAAAGAGCAGTACGCACAGGGAAAGCGTCATCCCGTCGTGCAGTGGATACACCAGGTTCTTGCCATGAAACCCGACAAGATCTTCGAGCGTGAGATGGTTGTGCAGGGGCTCCTGCTTGCTATTGGCCTCCATGCCATGTTCGACTTCATCGTCTCACTGCCGAGCGTCCTTCCTGGAAATCCATCCACCGTCGGAGAACTTCTTGGTTCCGGTCAAGGTTCGTTCCTCAATAGCATTTCCATCATCCTTCTCCCGTCCATGCTGTACATCGTTGGTGGTGTGTGGCTTCTCTTAACACTCCTCTCGCGCGATACATCCGAGCGGCAGTTTGGACAGAAAGTGGCAACGCAAACGTTCATCACGACGACGCCGGTGCCTCCCGCGCCCTTAACGCATTCTTAAGGAAGAGGTGGCAATGTGGCGCAGATCCCTCTACCATGAATCGGCTTCATCTCTTCCCTCCGCATGATGGTTTCTAAGCGATTTTTTCTTTCCGTTGCATCTTTTTCCCTCGTGTTCGTACTTGTGGGGCAGGTTTCTGCTGCAGGACTTACAGACTATGTGAATACAAAATCGCGCACGGTAAGTCGGGGTGATTTCCTGTCATGGACATTGAAGGCATTTTCTATCGATTTAAAAAGCGGAGACTGCGAACTTTCCTTCGATATCGCTCCCACAAGGTACAAAAAAACATTGTGTACCATGCAGGAAAGGGGAGCATTGAATGCCGTTTTTCCTGCACCTTCGACAGATTTTACCAAGCCAATTTCCCGTGGCGACGCACTCATCCTTCTCACGGTCTTTACGAACACGTTTGCACAAGGGGATATCGCAAAGTTCCGTGATACAAAGACAAATAATACTCGTCTCACACAAGCCATCAGCACGGCGATTGCAAAAAAGTGGATGACACCGCTTACGTCAACCTACTTTGGTGCAGCCAGAAACCTCACGGGAACAGAAGCGCTTTCCCTCCTGCAAGCGGTGACAAACCAAAATCCTGTGAAGCAAAAGGTGCAGATCAAACTAACCATCCCATCACCACAAGCCGCCTCTTCCGCATCCATTCCCCATGAAGAACTCATCAGGACCGTGTGGCAACTCTTACAGCGCGATTATTTGCGATCAGATTCGGTCGATACAAAAGAAGCATCGTACAAAATGATTGAAGGACTTGTGAATAGCATGGGTGACCCGTACACCACGTTCTTCCGTCCCGTGCAGGCAGACCAATTCCAGACGCAGATAAAAGGGGAGTTAACCGGCATTGGAGCGCATGTGGAAATTCAGTCAGGTTCACTCGTCATCATTACGCCGCTCCCCAATTCTCCCGCAGAAAAGGCGGGGCTGCAGCCAGGGGACATTATCCTCAAGGCAGACAACACATCCCTTATAGGGATGTCTATCGATCAAGCAGTGAGCTACATTCGTGGTGAAAAGGGGACATCGGTCGTCCTGACCATCAAACGCGGATCTACCCAAATGCAGATCACGGTCGTACGAAGCGTTATCAGCATTCCCGAGATTGATGTGTCCTTCCAGGGATCTGTTGCAATTCTCAAGCTTGCGCAGTTTGGCGAAACAACAGACGGAAATATTCGGCCTGTCCTAGAAAAAATTGCCGCGAAGAATCCCTCGGGACTCATCCTCGATCTTCGTAACAACCCAGGCGGACTCTTGCATGCAGCCGACATGCTCATGAGCGGACTGGTCCCCAAAGATTCCATTGTCGCACAGGTAAAAGGAAAAGTAAGTTCATCGAACGAGCGAACGGACTTCACTCCCATCATCAGTGCGGACACACCCATCGCCGTGTTGGTGAACGCAGGCTCCGCAAGTGCATCCGAAATTGTTGCCGGTGCACTGCAAGATTATAAGCGGGCGAAGATCGTTGGGACAAAATCATTCGGTAAGGGGACCGTACAGGAAGTACTTTCCTTCGCAGGAGGGGAAGCACTCAAGATTACCGTTGCAGAATGGCTTACGCCACTTGGCCGGAAGATCGACGGTATTGGGGTAATGCCCGATATCGTCACAACCGACACGGCAACGCCGGATCAGGAATTGAAGGCTGCGATGAATGCGTTGCGCTGAGAGATCGGAAGACAGAGGAAGAAATACTACTGCCTTCTGCCTCCTGTTTTCTGACTTCTTGCCACAGCTTGCCTTTCCAAACCTCCTGCACTACACTGCCTCGGCTTTATGGCTATTTACGCAATCCGCAAAGGCGATGAATCGGCTGACCGTATGCAGAGTCGCTTTAAGTCACAAGTGCAGAATTCTCGCCTTGTGAAGCTCCTCCGCGAACGCCGACGTTTTAAGAAGAAGCCTACAAAACGCTTGCAGCGTCTCCGTGCACTCAAGCGCGAAGACTTCCGCAAGGAAAACAAAAAGAAGCAGTTTTATTCCAATATGTAGAGAAAGGAAATACCAATGTTCAAATGCAAAAGTCCAAGTAGTGTTAAAGAATTATTTTTTTGTGACTTACATAATGCTTCGCATGTGAATCTTGGCATTTTGCATTTGTCATTTCTTATTTACATCTTCTTCAGCAATTCCGGCCATGCTAGGAGTTCCAGTTCTTCCTTGCATCGTTCAGCTTCCAATGCCTCGATGAGCCTTTTTGCAAGTTGTACGTTCGTGATGAGCGGAATGCCACGGTCAATGGAAAGACGACGAATGAAGTAGCCATCGGTCTTTTCCGTCGACATTCCATGTTGTGGAATATTGATGACCATATCGATGCGTTTGTGTTCCAAATACTCGCGAATATTCGGACTCCGTGGTTCGGAGATCTTATACAAGAGGGCAGTGGGGTATCCGCGTGATGTAAGGAATTCATGCGTGCGTTCTGTTGCAAAGAGGGAGTACTCCATGCGCATGAGAGCCTCGACCGCAGGCAACATATCCACTTTATCCTCCAGTCGCCCGATGGTGAGGAGGATGTTCTTTTTGGGTGTCTTAAAGCCGATTGCTTTCAATGCGAGCAGGAGTGCCTCCTCTGCATCCATACCGAAGCAGGCGACTTCTCCGGTAGAGGCCATTTCAATGCCGAGCTTGGGGTCTGCTCCTTTGAGGCGGCTAAAGCTAAATTGCGCTGCCTTTACCGCAACGTGGTCTAAATCCAGCGTTTGGTATCGCAGATTCTGCGGTGCCTTTTTCAGGAGAGCTTGCAGCGCAAGCTGTGCTACATTGACACCCGTGACTTTGCTTGCGAACGGGAAGCTGCGACTTGCGCGTAGATTGCACTCAATGACTTTCAGGTGATTTTTCTTGGCGAGGAACTGGATATTCATGGGGCCGGAAATGGAGAGTGATGAACAGATGCTCTTTGCGATCACTTTCATTTGGCGCATGGTTTCCATGGTCACACGTTGCGGCGGCATGACGATGGTCGAATCTCCTGAATGCACGCCCGCGTGTTCAATGTGTTCGCCAATGGCGTACATCAACAGCGTTCCGTCCTGTGCGACACAGTCCATCTCAATTTCCTTTGCACCCTGTTCAAACTTGGAAAGAACAACAGGAGTATCCGCGGAAACATCGGTTGCAATATCTAGGTATTCCTTCAGGTCTTCTTCCGAGTGCACAATAGCCATGGCAGAGCCCGAGAGCACGTAACTTGGTCGCACAATGACAGGGTACCCCGCGCTCTTTGCAAACTGGCGAGCCGAGGAAAGGTCGGAAAATTCCTTCCATTCCGGTTGATCGATGCCAAGTTTATCCAGGAGTGCGCTGAATTTGTGCCGATCTTCGGCGGTATCGATATCTTTGGAATCTGTCCCGAGGATGGGCACCTTCTGCGCGGCAAGTTTTTTCGCGAGAGAATTAGGAATTTGCCCACCCATGGATACCACAACACCAACGGGCTTTGTAATGTCCACGATATCCAGCACGCGCTCCAGCGTGAGTTGTTCGAAGAACAGGACATCGCACTCGTCGTAGTCGGTGCTTACCGTTTCCGGGTTGGAATTGATCATAATGACGTCATATCCTTGTTTTTTTAATTCACGCACGGCTTGTATGCAGCACCAGTCAAACTCAACGGAAGAACCGATGGAATAGGGCCCGCCGCCCAAGACAATCACTCTTTTTTTGGAATCATCGAATACGATGTCCTGTACATCATCGTGATACGTCATGTAGAGATAATTCGTCTTTGCGGGGAACTCGCCGGCGAGCGTATCAATCTGTTTAACGACGGGAAGGATGCCATATTCCTTGCGTGCTTCACGGATGCGCTCCACGGACGCATTCTTAAATGTCGCTATCGTCGCATCGGAAAATCCGTGCTTCTTCGCGCGCGAGAGAAGCTCTGGGGTCAGCACTTTGCTCGCGGTTTGAAATAGTTCCTGTTCGGTGTTGCTCACGGCGCGGATGCGATGTAAAAACCAACAGTCGATACCTGTGCGCGCATGAATCTCCTCAGGGGACCAGTTTTCGTTGAGAGCTTTTGCGACGGCGAAGATTCTGTGTGGCGTGGGGCGTGCCGCATGGGCGAGGGTGTTCTTGTCGGGAAATGTGACAGGAATAGGGAAGAGTCCATCTGCACCGATGTTGAGCATGCGAAGTCCTTTTTGCAGCGCTTCCTCAAATGTGCGTCCCAATGCCATCACTTCACCGACGGACTTCATCTCGCTTGTGACTTGGTCGGTCACGAACTTGAATTTCTTTAAATCCCACCGTGGAATTTTCACGGCGATGTAATCCAGCGCAGGTTCAAAGTCACTACACGTCACATGCGTAATGGAATTTTTGAGTTCGGGGAGCGTTCTTCCCAGCGCAAGTTTTGCGGCAACGAATGCAAGGGGATACCCCGTTGCCTTGGATGCAAGCGCGGAGGATCGACTCAAACGTGCATTCACTTCGATCACGCGGTAATCACGCGAAAGGGGATCCAGTGCGTACTGGATATTGCATTCTCCGATGATGCCAAAATGCCGAATCACCTTGAGCGCGATGGTCCGCAACATGTTGTACTCCGTGTTATCCAGCGTTTGGCTTGGCGCGACGACAATCGATTCTCCTGTGTGCACGCCAAGTGGATCCACATTTTCCATGTTGCACACCGTGATGCAGTTGTCGGCCATGTCGCGCACGACTTCATACTCAATTTCTTTCCAGCCTGTCAGATCTTCTTCAATGAGAACTTGCGGCGATTCTACGAATGCGGCATGCACAATTTCCTTCAATTCCGCCAGTGTTTCCGCTCTGCCGCTTCCTTTTCCGCCAAGCGCAAAGGCTGCACGGACAATCAGCGGGAAGCCGATTTTTTCGGAGGCAGCAAGAGCTTCTTCTTTGGAATTGCATGCGATGGACCGAGGGACAGAAATACCGATGCTCGCAAGTTCTGCATTAAAGAGTGCACGGTCTTCCGTTTTACGAATGGCATCGGTCGATGTACCAAGCACGATCATCTCATTCTTTTTAAGCACTCCTAATTCCTCCAGTTTCAGCCCGCAGTTTAAGGCGGTTT
>CAZEUQ010000032.1:0-10217 GCA_964515125.1 uncultured Candidatus Peribacteria bacterium | reverse complement strand
CCTTCACGCCTTCGTTGTACGGCTCCATCTTATTGATGCGCCTGTACGTTTCCTCGGCCTTCTCTTTCAGCTGCATTTGGATGTAGCACTCGGCAAGCATGTGCATCAGCTCCGTATCCTTCGAAAGTCGTGTGAGTGCCTTTTCCAAAAGCGGTGCGGCATCTTCAAACCGTCTCGCTGCAATGCATGCCCTGCCAAGAGCGGCAGATCGTTCCGGTGTTTGAGGGTCACGATTGAGGGCTTCCTGGTAGGCGTGACAGGCATCCACATATTTTTCTTGCTGATAGTACGCAAGGCCCAGATTCGCAAAGAACGAAACATCCTCGCGTGTCTGGAGGAGCTCTTTGTAGAGAGCTTCAGCCTTCGCAAAGCGCCCCGTTGTGAGATAGAGCTTCGCAAGCTGTGCACGTGCATCCACAGAATCGGAATGAATGGTAAGTGCCTGAATGAAAAACTGCTCCGCTTCTTCATTCTGCTGGAGGGCCAAAGCCCGTTCCGCGGAACGCATGCAGGAGCGCACTTTCTGAAGTTCAATGGCAGATGTTCGAGGACTTCGTTTTGGTTTTACAACGGGAGTTTCCTCCATGAGCACCGCACCGCGCTCCTCAACGGAAGCAAAGCGGGTTTTTACGGAACGTACAAAACGACGCACCGCGCGATTACGCAGAAGGATTCGTCCGGCAAAGAGCGACAAGATGCCGAGCGCGGAAACAAGAAAAACGAGCAAATAGATCATACGCGGGGCAGGATACTAGCATCAGCGAGCCGAAACGGCAAAGACAAACTGCTCCAAAAGAATACCTCTCTGGGCGTTCGTGCGCATGCCAGAGAGCAGTTCCATGTATGCCTTGTACCAGTCCTGCCGCATGGAAGAGCGTACGTGTTCCTGAAGGGAAATGCCGAGATGGAGAAGGATTTTTTCTGGATCCGCAGATTTCTCTGCAGCATTCATAATCCACTGGAGCCGTCTGTGGCGTGAGCGCTCACTCCAGAATTTATCGGCCTGTGCGTGCAGTTGCTTTTCATGGCGTAGGAGATCCGGATCTTTTAAGAGACGCACCACTTTTCCGGGCGCACCCTGCGAGAGGTGAAGAATGAACGATGCATCATCGGAATCTAACTGTGAAACAAGAGGTTTCAGTTCAAGGAGAGAAACAGGATGGAATAAGATCGTTCGTGTACGCGAGATCAACGTAGGAAGCAGCGATTCACGATGTTCCGTTGTGAGCACGAAGACAACTTTGGAAGGAGGTTCCTCAAGCATCTTCAAAAACGCATTAGCGGCGGCATCTTGGAGGCGTTCCACAGAACGAATCACGCAGCATAGCACGCCAGAGGTTGGCGCAATGGCAAGGCGCTCTTGTAGGGAACGGATATCGTCGATGCTGATGCTGTTGCTCTTCACCTTTTTTTTCTCGCGGTGATGTTGTGGCACATTGGAGGCCTGTGCAATTTGATCCCAATTTTCCTGTTCTTCGGAAATCCACAATTGGTCCAGCACAAGAAAGTCTGGATGCATCAGCCGATCTGTTTGATCATCAATCATGCGTTGCTCCTCTTCGTCCTTCTCACGCTTTAAGAGCATCACAGCAAATTGCTTTGCAATGGTCATCTTTCCCACATGTGCGGGTCCCGCAAAAAGATACGCATGTGCAATATTGCCACTCGTCAGATCGTTCTGCAGTTGTGCAATCTGTTGGGTGTGGCCGACAAGAGAGGAGGAGGACATGGGGGAGACATCATACAAGAAAAAACCAAGAAAAAAGAACCAAGAAACAAACAAGAAAAAAATAAGAGGAAAATTGGTTCTTGGCCCTTCTGTATTGGAGCTTTAGACAATATCCTTTCCGTGACATTTTTTGTACTTCTTCCCGCTCCCGCACGGGCAGGGATCATTCCGTCCAATCTTGGTCGCATCAATCGTCTGAGGAATCTTTCTCGATGACTGCTCGCCCTTCAGCGCTCGTGCTTCGTCATCTGTCCCCAGTGTTTGCAGTGCCCCTTCGATCTGCGCTTCGTTCGTTTGTAGACCACTCACCTCTTCCTCCGCCTCCGCGAGGAGTTGCTGAGGTGCAAATTGCGCAAAGTCTACTTGGAAGAGGGACTTCACAATGGTTGAATCAATCTGAACAAGAAGTTGTCGGAAGAGTTTAAATCCCTGGTCTTTATATTCAATGAGCGGGTCGCGTTGTGCGTACCCCGAAAATGCAACCTGCTCGCGCAGGTGCGCCATGGTATCGATGTGATCCATCCAGTGAATGTCGATTGACCGCAGGACGAGAATACGTTCCGCTTGCGCCACAATGGTTGCATCAGTTTCGCGACATTTCTTTTTGTAGAAATCAATTAATGTGTCGGCCATCATCGTGCTTACTTCTTCGCTGTCTGCTGCACTCTTTAACTTCTCAACAGGGAGCAAGCGTGTGAGTTCTGGATGAATTCCCGAAAGGGATGCGTGCATATCCTCAAATCTCCAGAACTCCTGATCATCTTCTTGCGCTGTGAGCATCGCGATGGACTGCGCTTCGGCACGAATGGCATTGAGCACATCTTCATGAAGGGCATTCTCTGTTTCCGATGGATTTTTTTCTGCCTCTACGATGCGTTCTAAGATTTTCTGACGACGCTTGTACATAATTTCACGATGCTTATTCATCACATCGTCGTACTGCACTACATGACGACGCACATCAAAGTGGTGTCCTTCCACTTTCTTTTGGGCACTCTCGATAGACCTGGATACGATGCTATTTTCCAACGGCACGTCATCGGGCACCTTAAGCTTTTCCATCATCGTTTTGAGACGATCCCCCCCAAACAGACGCATGAGGTCATCTTCCATGGAAACGAAGAACTGACTTTCGCCGGGGTCTCCTTGGCGACCGGAACGTCCGCGGAGCTGGTTATCGATACGGCGTGATTCGTGGCGTTCTGTTCCCAAAATCGCAAGACCACCCAATTCTTGGACGCCATCTTCCAGCTTAATGTCAGTTCCGCGACCAGCCATGTTGGTTGCGATGGTCACGGCAGCCTTCTTACCGGCAAGTGCCACAATGTCTGCCTCTTTTTCGTGGTGTTTTGCATTCAGAACCGTGTGAGGAATCTTCATTTCTTCAAGAAGTACACTCATCGCCTCCGATTTTTCAATGGATGTTGTGCCGATGAGGACGGGTTGTCCCTTGTTATGTTTTTCCTGTGCGATTTTTGCGATTGCACGAAATTTTGCTTCGACCGTTCTATAAATTGCGTCCGATTTATCATCGCGCGTCACGGGCCTATGCGTCGGAATGACGATAGTGCGTAATTTGTAGATGGATTCAAATTCCTCCTCTTCCGTTTTTGCGGTTCCTGTCATGCCCGCCAACTTTGTGTACAAGCGGAAATAGTTTTGGAAGGTGATGGTAGCCAGCGTCTTCGATTCCCTCTGCACTTCCACCTTTTCCTTCGCCTCAATCGCCTGATGGAGCCCATGGCCATACCGTCGGCCAGGCATGAGGCGGCCTGTAAATTCATCTACAATGATGATCTCCCCGTCTTTTACGACGTAGTCCACATCACGCCTGTAAATGGCATGCGCACGAAGTGCCTGCTCGATGTGATGCACTTCTTCGAACCCTTTTTCCGTATAAATATTGCTCACGCCTAAAATCTGTTCCATCTTTTTTATACCTTCATCAGTCAGCGTCGCGGTCCGTTGCTTTTCATCACGCACAAAATGCACTTGATCCTGCAGTTCCCGCACATAATTTGCGTAGAGCGAATATTTTGCGGTGCTCTCACCGGCTGGCTGGCTGATGATGAGCGGCGTGCGTGCTTCATCGATCAAAATGGAGTCGACCTCATCCACGATGGCGTAGTGAAGACCGCGCTGCACTTGACGCTCGATGGAGCTCGCCATGTTATCCCTCAGGTAATCGAACCCGAACTCGTTGTTTGTGCCGTATGTAATGTCCGATCCATACGCTTTCTTCCGTTCATCACTGGTCAGACCATGCACGATGCAACCGACCGTGAGCCCCAGGGCTTCGTACAGTAAGCCCATCCATGCACTGTCACGTTTTGCGAGGTAGTCGTTCACCGTCACCAGGTGCGTACCCTTGCTTGCGAGTGCATTCAGGTAGAGAGGGAGCGTGCACACGAGTGTTTTTCCTTCACCGGTTTTCATTTCGGCGATGCAGCCTTTGTGGAGTGCAATACCTCCCAAAATCTGCACATCGAACGGAATCATGTTCCATAGAAATGTCTGTTTTCCAATTTGGATCGACTTTCCCTGCAACAATTCACATGCGCGGTACGCAACGGCAAAGGCGTCGATCAAAAGATCATCCACTGTTTTGCCATTTTCTACCATTTTTTTAAATTCCGCTGTTTTTTTAGGAAGGTCTTCTAAGGTGAGTGCGCGGATATCCGGCTGTGCGATGCGTGCCTGTACTTGCTTTACAACAGGCCAGAGCTTTTTAAGCTCCTTCTCATTCGGGTCGCCAAGAAGTTTATTGAGTCCGGCAATAACGTCCATGAGGCAGGAGTGTAGCGGAAGAACCGGGGCGTATCCATGCAAACCTACGCTTCTCGCCCATACCAAGGCATGAGTATTTGACCTTTTTGATATATCAGGTCAGGGAGGAATAGTGGGAGCGTTTCCTCGATCGATCGATCTGGCGTTGTAAGATGAAGAACTTTACAATGTTCGGGAATGAGCTCACCGACAAGGGGCGCATTTTTGGGAATCAATGCCGTGACATCATCCAGTTTCATGAGGGACTCTTCGGGAGAAATTTTTGTATGCACACCAAAACCCCTCACAAAGAGATGTGACTTACGCGTTGTGTGAACCCAGAGAAAATCCTTTTGATGCATACGTGCTGCGCATACATCCGACAGGTGAATTCCTGTGGAGGGGATATCGAGTGTAAAGCTCAATGCATTTGCCATGGCGATAGCAATCCTTAAACTCGTAAATCCGCCCGGCCCGAGAACGCATGCAATGTGCGTCAGATCAGAAAGATTTTTGTGCTGACCCCTCAACATCGACTCTATGGTTTCCATGAGAATCTCTTCCTGCTTCTGATCATCAATAGCGAGTATGGAAAGCGTCTTCTCGTTGCTCACAAGAGCAAAGAATTTTGCCGAACTGGCCAAATCGATAAATATCGTCAACATCACGTCCAGAATACACCGCGAACTGGGCGTCCGCTCTGCTTTGTTTTTTGTGAGACGCCTTTTCCGAAGGTAGTTCCTGTAGAATGATTCCCATGCCAGCCCTTTCGGTCGTTATTCCGACTCATAAGCGAGCGCCTATCCTTAAGCAGTGTATCAATCATCTGGAAAAGCAGACGATTCGCAGTGATCTTGAAGTGATTGTGGTGAGTGATGGAGATGACCCACCAACGGCAGCCCTTTTGAGCAGGCCAAAATGGAATTTAAACATTCGTTTTCTGGAGATTGGGAAATCACATCAGGGTGTTGCGAGGAATGAAGGAGTGAAAGAGGCGACGGGGAAGTATGTGCTTTTTATGGGAGATGACATCTTTTTAGATGCCGAATGTTGTGAGAAGCATCTGAAGGTGCATGAAGAGAAGTCAGAAGGTAAAAGTCAGAAGGCAGTATTGGGCTTTACGACGTGGGATCCTGCGTGTGGCATAACCCCTGTTATGAAGTGGCTTGAGACATCCGGGTGGCAATTTGGGTACCCGATGATCGCAAAGTACGCACATCAATTTCTTCCACTGGAAATTCAACATCGTTTTTCCTATACGTCCAACATTAGTGTTCCTGTGGACGTCGCACGCACGCACCCGTTTTTGAAAAATGTACAGCTGTACGGATGGGAAGACGTTGAGTGGGGGAAAAGGAAAAAGGAAGCGGGTATTCGCGTGTTCTATGAACCCGATGCAAAGGCACTACATCATCATCACATCGCATTGGAGGATTCTCTGAAAAGAATGGAGATACTTGGACATTCCCTTGTTCATCTAGAGTCGATCGTTCCCGGTTTGGATATGCGCCCAACGGGGCTTAAGTTACTTGGTTATAAACTCACTGCGATGCTGCCGACAATGGCAGGGAAGCATAGGAGGGCGTTTTTAAGGGGGATTGGAGGGTGATTGACAAGAACTACTTACATTGCTATAGTGACAAAGTGTTCTTTTTCTTTCTTCGATGTTTATGCGGAATTCAGCAGTCTCTGCTTAGTTCCGCGTCAATATTATGGCGCCCGCTGTCCCCCCGGAGGGGGATATCCTCAATCAGGAGGGAAGCGTACCATGAGTCGCGCCTCGCCTGCCATGGCCTTTTCAGCTTCTAGCTGACGTGGCCAGCTCGCCCCAAGTCGGAATTTTTCCAACTTGGGGCACTTATATATCTGCATTTTTGCGTAGATACTTTTGACGACCGGAGCAATATCGCTATAATGGGATTACCGGATTTGATAAGGATCTACTCATGAGAGTGGTTCTTTTTTCGGGTCCCACATTTCCACCACCACCATGAGATCTACCTTCATTGCCGCCATTAATCAGATTTGTGCCGAGAAAAACGTCAAACCGGATGATGTTCTGGAAGCGGTCAAACTTGCCATCGCAACGGCGTACCGCAAGGACTACGGCAACAAAGAGCAGGAAATTCGCGTGGTGCTACGCGAAGATCAGGACATGCCATCCATCCTTCTTGTAAAAGAAGTCGTGGATGATGTGGAAAATGAAAACTTCGAAATCAGTCTCAAAGATGCAAAGAAGGTAAAGAGCGATATTGATGTAGGTGATGAAATTGAAATTGATGTGACGCCCGTAGAGTATGGGCGCATTGCTGCGCAGGCTGCGAAACAGGTGATCTTGCAGAAAATCCAAGAGTCAGAAAAGCAGAGTTTGTACGAAATGTTTAAAGATCGTGAACGACAATTACTTACGGCGACTGTTACAAAAGTGGAAACAAACTGGGTCACACTGGACATTGAAGGAATGACCGTGTCCCTCCCATGGAGAGAGCAAATTCCCGGAGAGCATTACTACACAGGGAAGCGTATTCGTGTGTACCTGGATACCGTTGAATTTACAGGTAAGGGTCCGCAACTTCGCATTTCCCGTACGCATCCTGAATTGGTACGAAAACTCCTCGATATGGAAATTCCGGAAATCCGCAACGGTGACGTTCTCGTGATGGCGATTGCTCGCGATGCAGGCTTCCGCAGCAAAGTTGCCGTGAAAAGCAATGATCCTCGTATTGATCCCATCGGCGCATGTGTCGGACAAAAAGGAGTACGCATTCAGGCGGTGATGGAAGAGATTAACGGAGAACGAGTAGATATGATCGAGTGGTCTGATGATCCAATTAAACTCATCTCCCTCGCGCTCCAGCCCGCATCCATCTCTGCTGTGATCATTGTGAATGCAACCGAACACGATGACGAAGAAGGCCGCAAAGTGAAGAAGCGTGCAGCGGTGTTTGTGGAAGAGGCGCAGCGTCCGATGGCGATTGGAAAGAAAGGACAGAACATCCGTCTCGCAACGCAACTCACAGGGTTCGAGTTGGATATGTACAACTACGAAGAGCTTCCTGCCTTTAAAGCAAAGCTTGCGGAACTGCGTGGGGAAGAAGTGGAAGTTGTTGTGCTGAATCAGGATGGAGAAGTGGTTGAGGAGGCGCCTGCAGAGGAGAGGAAGGCCGTGGAGGAACCAAAAGCAGAAGAAGAGAAATCGGAGTAAGTTCCTTGTTTTTAGGAGCGGCCGTTCCCCGACTGCGCAGTGGGTACGACTCATTGCCTCGAACTATTGCGGTGCACGATCTCTTTTCGAGGTATCATCTGTTCTATGAAGCTGCCCAATCTGCAATTACTCGTCCTGGATACGGAAACAACCGGCTTCGTGCCTCGCACACATCGAGTGATTGAATTTGCAGCGATGAGCGTTCAAGAAGGAAAAGTAACAGAAGAATTCGAGCAACTTTTATCCATCGAAGGGAAAATTCCTCCCCATGTGGAAGTGCTGACGCGCATTCGCACGGCGGACCTTGTGAATCAGCCTACGTTTGCATCCATTCTTCCTGCTATCGAAGTAATGCTGCAGGATGACCCCATCATTGTGGGGCAAAACATCGGGTTTGATATCAAGATGTTAAAAGGAGAAGGGTTGGATCTCACAGATCGTCCATGGATCGACACCTCCATGCTTGCATCCCTTGTGTTTCCGGAATTGGAAAGTTATTCCCTCGGCTATGTGAGTGCCGTTCTGAAATTAAACCATGCACCAAAGCACCGCGCACTTGGTGACGTGCGTGCAACGATGGAATTACTGTCGAAGGCGTGGGAACGGTTGTGTGAACTTCCTGCAGAAGATCGTACTGTCATCATGGATTTTGCATCCCGTTCCAGCGAAGGCTACAAGCGACTGTTTGCAGCACTCCCAGAGTCATCTGCATCAACGAGGCCATCATGGCTCGTCGCATCACCATCCTCTTCAAAGCGCAAGGCGGGGCCGCTTGAAGTGCAATTAGGAGAGATCCATCCAGGGGATATTGAACTTCTTGAAGAACCCCTGCGGCCAGATTTTCTTTCTGACTTTCTCTCTTCCGTCTTGAAGAAAAAAGAGGAAGTACGAACATGGGTTGCTGTGAAAAATTTGGAAGCTACTGTCCGAAAACATCCTCCAGAGAAGGGAATATCAGTTTTGTTCCCACCGTTTTTACTCATCGATCCTGCACATCAGGAGCGATTCCTTGCACAACAAGAATTCACGGCAGATGAACTGACGCTCGCCATCAAGTTGCATCTTTATCATCCACAAAAACAATCGGACTTTCCTCTTCATGGTGATGAACGGAATATTTTTGAGGGAAAATTAGCTGCCAAGTGGGGAAGTGATGCCTATTTGTCACAGGAACTGACAAACGTTGTGCTGCTCGATCATCGTTCGCTCCTGCGGCATCTCTTGGAGGAAGGATTTGGCCAGAGTGGAGCACATCGCATGGTGATTGATGATGCATCTATGTTGGAAGATACCGCAACGAAAGCGTGGGGGTGGAATGTGAACGTGTCCGCCTTGCGCGCAGCTGCAGAGGGAAATGTTCAGCTTACGAAGTTTACGGATTTACTCCAAATCTGGATTGAAAAAACTCGCTCGGGAACAGATCTTCGCTATATCGTGGGGAGCGACCTGACATCTCGCGAGGCAGAGGGAATGCGCACGCACCTTGCGTCACTCCGAAACGACATCACGGCAGAACCTACTGCATCTATGCTGGAGAATCTTGAAAAAATTCTTGATCAGGACAATCTTGGCGGACGTATTGTGTGGATCGATGTCTACATGGATGGAAGCCAGTACATGAATTCTGTTCCACTCGATATCGCCTCTGCGCTAAAAGAAGCACTCTACGATCGCTTCCCATCAGACCTCCTCATTCCACCGCAAAGTTCACAGACCCTGCACGCCATTCTTCCTCATGGATCGAAAACAAAGACGGTGGCTTTGCCATCCCTTACTGCTCCTTTTACCATTCACTTTCCCGATGACTGTGATTTAGAAAAACGCATCACATCCTGTGAGGGAAAAACAATCATCCTCGTCTCGGGAAAGCGTACGATTGAAGATATGTACATTAAATATGCTGAAGCGTTGGAAGCAAAAGGAGTTACCTTATTGTGTCAGGGACTTTCCGGTGGTCAGGGTCGTATGCAAGCAGAATTTCTTGCCGCATCCGCACCAGCACTTCTCCTTCTTACGCCGTGGACGTATGAAGGATTTGAACTTCCGGCGGGATCTGTCGATCATCTCGTCATTCACGCATTGCCATTCGATCATCCTTCTCATGCGGTTATCAGCCGAAGAAGCGAACGGTTCCAGAATGCATTCATGGACTACTTTTTCCCAAGATTACTCCATCGTCTTTTCCGTTTGCTGCGCACGTTCGCACGCCATGCATCTACCGGCGCGGACGTTTCGGTTACCGATACACGCATCGTCACGAAAGACTACGGAAAAATTATTCAGAAGTATCTTTCTCAATTTTCCAAGGAAGATGCACCGCAAAAAGTGGATGCTCCATCCATCGCAACACCAAAGCCTGCACCGAAGAAGAGAGCGGTGAAAAAAAAGAAGAACGAGGGAGGGTTGGAACAGCAGACGTTATTCTGAAAGAACCAATACAAAAGAACCTAAGAACCAAACAAATGAAAAATAGGGGAAAATATTTTTGCATTATATTTTTTTGTATTACTTGGCTCT
>CAZEUQ010000031.1:0-10250 GCA_964515125.1 uncultured Candidatus Peribacteria bacterium | reverse complement strand
GCATGGTCCACTTCTTTACGAGGATGGTCGGCTCTCCTTTTTGTGTCGTGAACCGCTCACCTTCAATGCCGATGATGTCTCCCAGATCGACCGTCTCGAGCATCAACGAGTATTCCTCTTTGCCAATTTCTTCTTCCCGAAAGGCAATCTGCATGCGGCCCGATTGATCTTGCAGTGTTGCGAATGTGAGCTTGCCCATATCGCGAAAAAGAACGATGCGCCCCGCGAGCGACGCTTTTGCGCCATCGTTTAGATTCTTCGCTTCTGCGAGATTCATGGTGCGGTCAAACTTTGCCGCGTAAGGATTTCGCTTCTTTGCACGAAGGAGATCGGCTTTCTTGTGGCGGAGGGGATCCATGAGATGAGAATACCATTCATTTCCTTCCCTCTCTATACAGAAGCCCCGTTTTCCCGAGAAGGTCCAAAAGAATATTGCGATACCTGGAATGCATGACATTCCATACGACAATGTAAGATTCATAATTTGTAATTTCAATATCGTCTCCTGGCACATCGTACCGGATGACTCCAATCACACTTCTTGCGCTCCAGTTTGCAGGTACTTCCACCATGAGGGATCCCCTTCGTACTTCCATATACTTCCAGTATTGCAAATACTTCGGAGTAAGCAATAGCGTCGGGTTTTTTTTGTTGGCTGTCTTTTTGCTTTATTCAAGCCTATACGACCGTCAATGCAAATGGCGGGAATGTGGGCGTCTCAAATATTCATGATAATGCGATGCCTTTTATCCAAAGAATCGTTTCCACAAGCTTGGAGGCTCGGTGTTTTTTGGAGAGGGCGGAGGAGCAAATCTCCGAGCGCGACGTTCTTCGGCTTGCCTCACTTTTTCCGGTGCATTGCTCGAGGACGGAATCTGAGCTTCATGCCAACCATCTCTTCCGCGTTCCATATAGGTTACGCGGAGAGCAGGGCCGTCACGTTCTTCTGTTCTGTCTTCCGTAAAGTAGAGCCTTCTCGTGCCGGCATCCAATTCTTCATACGGTGGTAAGCGTTCACCAAACAAATACTCCGCGCTTCCAACATCCTGCCCCGCCGCAAGAAAGAAGGCGCGTGCCTGTTCAGGATTCGCTTTTAGTATTGCGAAGATCTGATCTGCTCGCGGAGCATCGCAGGTGATTAGGATATGAAATGGAACACCGTACCTTTTACCTGTGGCATCAGCTTTCTGAGTGGTCTGTAATGAATAGACAATTTGCTTGCGGTTTTCGTCGACTTTTTGCAAGCAGATCTGTTCGCGTTCGAATTGAGAGTCCTTGCCGTTCGATGCGTTTATGGAATCATTAATTGCGTAATCAGGTTCAGATTTCCGACTTCTCACTATTCCCGTACGTTCGTGAGCCATCGTGATTCCGTCGATAGCCACTGCTTGTTGATTGCCAAATGTCCTAAATCCCGCTGGTCGGTTGATCAAGTTGGCATTCGGCTCGTACGAAACGTGCGTATGCACTCGAATATCTGCATTCTGCATGGCCCAATCTAACTGCTCTGCAACATCGCGGGACATCTTTACATTGGGGTCATTGGAGAGTTGCCTTGTACGAAGAATACGCTCCCGAAAACGCTGGGTCGGAGTGAATGGTGTCGTATCCGGTGTGCGAGGCGATGCGGGGGCATCCGTTTGTGACTTTCGTGGTACAGATGCAGATTCTGCTGGGGCAGTTGGTTGCCTTGGCTTCGGTGATGGCGCATTGCTGGAGACCTGAGGACTCGCCGGTCTTTGTGGAGCTCTTTGGGGCGCAGCAGAAGGTCGAGATGGGGGTCTTTGCGTAGAAGATGGTGAGATTGATGGCGTTTGGGGACGCTGTGAAGGAGGCACTTCATTGTGTGGTGACGAGTCTGCCCTGAGCCCCGGCATTCTGGGGTTTCTTTTTCCTCCTGGTCGCAGGTTGCTGCTTACTAGTCGCTGGAAAATGATCAGCGGATCCTGGCCATTACTTCCCGTAAGACTATCAAGATACATGCTCATGACATTTGGATTTGGCGTGAGGGTTCGCAAGTTGGTATCCCACGATGCACTGCTATTACGTTCAACGAGAGAAACCCCCGGCATCAACGGAATGCGAAAAGTCCTTGCAACCTCTTTGAATTTTTCAGGGTCGAGATAATATTCCAATTCCTCTGTTCTCTGGGATAAGCGTGACAGAAAAAGATTGATACTGTGAGAATCGTCATGAGAAAAATAAACAATAATTTTATTGCCACTTCCGGATTCGCTAATACTGTCCAAATTGACTTTTACTTGGGCGTTTGTACCTTGTAGACAGTTATCCAAGAGCTTTGTCGTTTGGTCAAGACTCCCGAAATGGGGGTTTATATAAAACGTTGTTTGTGCTTTATCCGCATCATATTTTTTTCCATACTCGAAAACGAATCCTCCACTGTGTGTTTCATTTGCATCCTTCGGAGATGTTGTTGCACGCATTCCACGCAATTTTTCATAGACGCTTGCACGCAACGCACTTGGTTCATGCGGCGCTTCTTCCGTCCGCATGTTCGCAGCGTCTCTTTTTGTCCTCATCGTTGTGACTCTATTTTCATAATTTTGCTGCGAACGGAGAACATCCGTATAGTCCATGCGCCCTAAATCTGCTCGCAAGTCTTCATAGGACACACCTCGTAGGCTAGATAATACATCAAAGTCACGCATGGATGCTGCGACAATCTGTGCCCGTATATTTGGATCCTTGGGACTTGCATCAACCGTGCGACGTGGCGCAATCTGTTCTGTTGATGTATTTGAACTTGATTGGACTTCGGCGGCTGCCGTCTTCGGCAGAAGTTGCATGCTCGATTGAGCAGGATCGATCGTATAATTCCCCTTTGCAGCATCGACCGGGTCGTGTGATTTTAACGTTGGAACAAGTTCTCCTTTCTCATTACGAAGATACTCGAGCGTATAGTTCCCGGGAGGAATTGTTGTTCCTCCTACGGATTTTCCTGATGTCACCACCACTTCCGTGCCATTCGTTGCAGAGGCAAGCCCCGCGCGAAGCGCCTCGCCGCGCTTTGGTGCCGGTGGCGCCTGACGGACGGCGTTGGATCCTGTAACGCCCATGCGCAGCAAACGGTCCGATTCCTCCATGCTGAAACCTGCACGTTGCAATATCTGCATTTTTGTCCGCAGGTCTCCCATGCTGTACGTGGTCGTACCATCCTCCGCAAGAACGGGCGTTCCTGCAAGATGCGCATCGACAACAGCCCGCTTTTGCTCGTCGGTCAGAGGTCTTTGCAGCAACTCCTCGGCGTACAAGGCACGCCTTGTGAGCCCCTCCACTGAATCATCCAGCCCCATCAACGTTCCCTTGAGCGTCTCCTCTTCCGGTGTGAGGACCTTTTGTTTGGAAGTACGGGAAATGGTTTCTCCTCCATCAGTTCTCGCTGTGGCTGGTGCATCTCCATCCTTTGGCTTTGATGTGGCGGGTGTGTCGCCCTCTTCGGAAGTAGCCTTCTGTTCTCCTCGTGCGCGCAGACGCATTCCCGTTTGCAATCCTTTTGCCATTCCACGACCTGCCATTCCACCGATGAAGTTGGAATACACACGCTGCATGTAATCCGGAGAGGTCGATTGCTGTCCGCTGATTTGCTCTCTTACTTCAATAAACGCTCCTTGCAGTGCGGAATCACTGAATGCATCGACAATTTCCTCAAAAAGTTCACGGAGTGCCGAACCAGCTATTTTAGTACCCGGAACGGTATTATTTGCGAGGATTCTTTTTAATATTGGTCCCAGAAGTTTCATAACAGACCCCGACGCTTTCCCACCGATATACGCGAGTGCCACATCCTCCGGCAGTTGCCAACATGCCTGTTCAAGAGTCATTTCTCCCGTGGAGAGTCCCACGATGTAGCGTGGAGCCATGGCTACGGCAATGCCCGGAGGGCCTGCAAATGAAGCGGCAACATCCTTCGCCATGTCGGCAACCCGCAATGTGTACTCTGCCGCAGTAAGACCCATTTCCACACGCTGCATGTCACGTTCCAGACGTGCGAAGTCGGGTTGTGTTTTATAGATCTCTCCTACCGGCTTGCCATCTTCGTCCACAATCACATTGGCGTTTTCATCGATCCCCAGAATCGTATTGGTCTCTTCTAAAAACGCGAGTTCCGCAGATGCTCTAGAGATGGGATTTTCAATGGCGCTGACTGCGGACCACGAACGTTCCAGTCGATCCTTCAGGCTGAGAAGCATGGAGAGAGATCGCTGTTCCTCTTGCAGAACATTTTGCGTGTTGTGCACTGCATCATGCATTGTTTTTCTGATGATCTGACCCTGAAGACCCATCAAGGCGTACCCAAGATGTTCAGTCCATGTTCCGCCTGGCGTCGCAAACCAACTTTTCGTGCTGTTTCGTTCTGCCTGCGCAATTGTCTGTTGTGCGCCTGCAATGCGCGCTTCAATCCCTTGCATCATTCGCTCATAGCGCTCTTGGACATACGCATCGAATTCTTCGGGGGTAACATCGTTCCCTTCTGGTGCCTCCGGAGGAGCCGTTTCAACATCCGAAACGTTTCTTGCGTGCGCTGTTGCATCTGCTAATCGTGTAGCGGATTCCTCCGCATCACGTATGCGCTCTGCAGCATTCCCTTCCGGATTCATTTCCAGGCTCTCCGGAGGCTCTGGGGGAGCATTCGGTATTTCATGTGGGTGTTCAAAAGGCATTCTTTCCATTATACCATTTTTTTCTTTCTAAAGCGAGAAATGTCACCCTGGGTACTTCTCAAAAATGATTCTTACAAGAATTCCAATCTTTGCAGCTTTAGAGAGAGCAATATGCAATTCGAAAAATCCTCGATGGTGAAGAAAGTAATATAGAAGTACTCCTCTATGGTGATGATCATGACTTTTGGCCCCATATCCAAACGCACAATCGGCTTCATCCACAAAGACCCATCGCGCATGTAAAAATGTCGAGCGTATGCATGCCAAGGTATTAGAAAATTCAGGGTATAAGCCATGGTTGGAAACAGTATTGTGGCCTATTACGTGGATAAGTTCTCGTGCGCTCTTAGCATCATTTGCGCCGACGACGAGTGCCGATTGTTGAAGGGTATCAACTTTCATATGTGATCATGAAATTTGGTGCCATCCTGGCAAAAGAAAATGCCTCACAAAGTGTTTGACGGCGGCCATTTCACCCCCTAAAATCTCCCGGCTAGTTCAATTTCACCGACCGCACGTTCCAATCTGCCGCGCAGATTGCCCTGAGAGAAATCGAAGGGTTAATCCTCGCCAAGCAGAATAAAGGGAACCTCCCGAACTCGGTGATCACACTACTTCCAATGAACGGACTTCTCGCCCGCAAAGTCGGCATGTCGCGCGTGTTTCTCCCAACCGGAGAAGCAGTCGCAGTCACGTACCTCAAAATTGATGAAAACCAAGTCGTGCGCACAAAGACAAAGGAGAAGGATGGCTACGAGGCCGTTGTTCTTGGCGTTGGCGCACACACGATGAAAACACGAAAAGGAAAGGAGCTCACCAAGTTCAAGGGACAGAAGGAATTCAAAGTTGCAACGCTTGAGGGTGTTGCTATCGGCAACAAAGTGGATGCATCCGTCATTCCGGCGGATTCTTTGGTGACCATCGTGAGTACTAGTAAAGGAAAGGGTTTCCAGGGGGTCGTGAAGCGTTACCACTTTTCCGGAGGCCCCCGCACACACGGTTCCCACTTTAAGCGCGAGCCAGGTTCCATCGGTATGCGTACATGGCCAGGTCGTGTGCACCCAGGAAAGCGCATGGCAGGACGTATGGGCAATGACCGCATCACGCTGAAGAATCGGCCGGTGATTGCCAGAGACGAAAAGGAAGGACTACTTGCCATTAAAGGACCTATTCCAGGACCAAACGGTTCACTGGTGACGGTCATTGTGGAATCTCCCGCCTCCAAGAAATAATCATGAAAATTGATATCTATGCAGCATCGGGTACCAAGTCGGGATCGATCGATCTCCCATCCGCCTTGTTTGAAGCTCCTATCAAACAGGGGCTGATGCACCTGGCACTCATGCGTCAGCAGTCCAACCGACGTCACCCCATTGCACACGTGAAGACGCGCGGCGAAGTAGTTGGTTCTACGAAGAAGCTCTTTCAGCAAAAGGGAACCGGTAACGCACGCCGAGGACCAATCCGAAGCCCGGTCATGCGCGGAGGTGGCAAGGCATTTGGCCCACGCAATACTGCGAATTTCCAGAAGGATATGCCAAAAAAGATGCGCCGTGCAGCGTTGTTCTCGTGCCTTTCTCTTAAGGCAAAAGAAGGATCCATCGTGGGGCTGGAAAGTTACCCAGACACCGTGAAAACGAAGGCACTCTCCGAACTTCTCACGAAAATGAAGATGGAACTGGGACGCCGCATCGTCATTGTCCTTCCTGCAAAACACAAAGGAATCGAACTCTCTGCACGCAATATCCCGCGCGTGAAGACAATCACAGCTCCCTATTTGAATCCGGAAGACCTGCTCCTCGCAAAACATGTCATTTTCCTCGTCGATGCTATCAAGGTGGCAGAGGAGACGTTCGGACGAAAGGAAGCGAAGGAAGGAACGGAAACGAAAACGAAGAGCACGAAGCAGACAATGAAGAAGAAATCTTCACCTTCTACTCCCGCATAATGGATCTTACCCGCGTCATTCTCGGCCCCGTTGTGACAGAAAAAGCAGAAGTGCAGAAGATGCGCGGAATCTACACGCTGCGCGTGGATCAGAACGCAACGAAAGTGGATGTGAAAAATGCGCTCCGAAAATTCTACGATACCGAAGCAGTCTCTGTTCGTGTATTGCGTACCGTCCCCAAATACAGAAATCTTGGCGCAGGCCGTAGTATGGAGAAGCGCCACCGTGAAAAGAGAATGCTCGTGAAACTTGCTCCGAAGAGTAAACCCCTCGATCTTGCTACCTTTAAATCCGTCTAACCATGCCAGTCCGTCAGCAAAAACCAACGACTCCAGGACGACGTCAAATGACGATCGCGGACTTTAGTGACCTCACGAAAAAGCGCCCTGAAAAACGTCTGACATCCGGCAAGCAGCGCATCTCCGGTCGCAACAACCTGGGGCGCGTCACCGTGCGTCACCGCGGAGGCGGACACAAGCGGCTCCTCCGTCTTATCGATTTCAAGCAGATCGACAAGATGGGCGTGCCAGGAACGGTGAAGGCAATCGAGTACGATCCAAACCGCTCCGCGCGCATTGCGCTCATCTCATACGTAGATGGCGACAAGCGTTACATCCTTGCTGCAGACGGACTCAACGTGGGTGATCAGATTGTCTGTGCCAATCGTACGAAGGTAAAACCAGGAAACCGCATGCGCCTTGAGCACATTCCCGTGGGATTCAAAATCTTCAACATTGAAATGCAAATGGGCAAAGGAGGACAGATCGTCCGCTCGGCAGGAACAACAGCAACACTTGTGGGTTTGGATGGACCGCACGCGCTCATCCAGCTTCCAAGCGGAGAGATGCGCAAAATCCGCCGCGAATGTTTTGCATCCATTGGCGTTGTAAGCAACATCGACCACCACCTTATTACCATCGGAAAAGCAGGACGTATCCGCTGGATGGGACGTCGCCCGCAGGTTCTTGGAAAGTCCATGAATGCGGTCGATCACCCGCACGGAGGTGGAGAAGGGCACTCACCAATTGGTCTGAAGCAGCCAAAGACGCCATGGGGAAAGCCGGCGCTTGGCGTCAAAACACGCAGACGGAAAAACCGTTCCAGTGCATTCATTGTGCGCAGGCGTATCAAGAAAAAGTAATCGACCTCCCTTCCTTTCGTTTTCTCCTATGTATAAACTCATTCTTCCCTTCATCGCTCTCGCAATCGTCCTTACGACGGTGTAGGCGAATCCATCCACACTTTTATGTCACGATCACTCAAAAAAGGCCCGCAAATCAATGAGCGACTGCTCAAGAAAGTCGTCATCATGATCGAACGTCAGGAGAAAAAAATCCTGAAGACGTGGGCTCGTGACTGCATGATTCCGCCGGAATTCGTTGGATTCACCTTCGCAGTCCACAACGGAAAAGAATTCACGCCGGTGTACGTCACCGAGCAAATGGTTGGACATCGTCTGGGTGAATTCTCGTGGACAACCAAGTTCAAAGCACACGGCGGAAAGAACGCGAAACCAGAAGCTTCCGCTCCGCAACCACCTCCCACTGCTCCTAAAAAATAATGTACGCCATGCACCGCTCCTGCCGGCTCGCTCCTAAAAAAGCCAACCTGATGGCCAAAATGGTTCGTGGTATGGCCGTGCCCGATGCCATCACGCTCCTTTCCAAGACGCACAAGAAGAGCGCACGCATGCTGGAAGCAGTGCTGAAGTCTGCCATGGCAAACGCGAGCCATAATCTGAAGCAAGATCCGCAACTCCTCATTGTCAAAACGGTTGTTGTCAACCAGGGTCAGGCATATCGACGCGGTGTGCCGATGGCACGAGGACGTGTGAGACCTATCAAGAAATTCCTCTGTCACATTGAAGTACAACTTGGTTTGAAAGATGATACGAAGAAAACGACGAAAACTGATGTATCGCCAAAAGCTGCATC
This sequence comes from uncultured Candidatus Peribacteria bacterium, assembly GCA_964515125.1. GTDB lineage: Bacteria > Patescibacteriota > Gracilibacteria > Peribacterales > Peribacteraceae > JALQTW01. Next base: position 1,686 of record CAZEUQ010000031.1, on the reverse strand, counting down.
GAAATCATCCAAAAAATCCTCGGATTCTTCGAAATCTTCGTCATCCTCCAGGGAGAAATCTTCTTCATCTTCTGCTTCCTAAATCTATGGGTCAAAAAGTCCATCCTATCGGCTTCCGTCTCGGGTTCATTAAAACCTGGAACTCCACGTGGTTCGCTGTCAAAGGAAAATACCGCGATAACTTCCTGGCAGACGTGAACATCCGACGCTACCTCATCAAGAAACTTGGTGATGCAGGCATCAGTTCCATCGATATTGAGCGCGGTAAGAAAACATCCGTGCTCATCCACAGCAGTAAGCCGGGTATTATTATCGGAAAGCAAGGTGCGCAGATTGAAGATCTCCGCAAAGATCTGGAACGAAAATTCGGCGGTTCGTTCGACGTGAACGTGCAGGAAATCCGCACACCCGATAGCGATGCAGAAAACGTGGCGGAAAGCATCCAACGCCAGATTGAGCGCCGCATGCCCTACCGTCGCGCAAGCAAGATGGCACTGGAAAAAGCCATGCAGTCCGGCGCAATCGGAATCAAGATTCGCGTTGCAGGACGTTTGAACGGTGCAGAAATTGCACGCAACGAAACATTCAAAGAGGGCAACATTCCCTTGCAGACACTCCGTGCGAACGTGCAGTTTGCCACTCGTCATGCAAAGACAACGTACGGAACCATTGGTGTGAAAGTGTGGATCTATAAAGGAATGGTGTTTAAGAAAGTCCAAGAAGTGCAATCCTCCGCCATGACCTCCCTCTCCAATCAATAATCATGCTACAACCAGCCCGCACCAAATACCGGAAGCAACACCGCATGCGCGGCAACCTAAAGGGCAAAGCCCAGAAAGGTGCCACGCTGGCGTTCGGACAATTCGGCTTAAAGGCTCAGACATCCGGTGACATTACGGCACGTCAGCTGGAGGCAGCACGCAGAGCGATGACCCGTTCCGTGCAGCGTGGAGGAAAAATCTGGATTCGCATCTTCCCGCAGAAGGCCATCTCCCGAAAATCTCCAGAGGTACCGATGGGTGCCGGAAAAGGTGCCATCGAGTTTTATGCAGCCGAAGTATGGCCTGGCACGATGATCTTCGAGATGGACGGACTTTCCGAAGCAACGGCACGCGAGGCACTCCGCCTTGCGGCGCACAAACTCCCCGTTCGTACGAAATTTGTTTCCCGTATCCACTAAACCATGAAAGCAATTCTTGCAGAACTCCGGAAGATGCTCCCCGCTGAACTCCATCGCGAGATTCAGATGAAGCGCAGTGAAGCACAAAAGATTCGCATTGGCGTGACTCTTGGAAAAGAGAAGAATCATGCCCAACTGCGCACAATGCGCCGCGATATTGCCCGCATGCGCATGGTGGAACATGAGATGAGGAAAGGATTGAACAAGAATGGAGCTAGCGCTACAGTATCTGCCCCTGAAACGAAGACGAAGGGTGCAAAGAAAACGACGAATACTAAGAAAAAATCGTCCTCTCCGTCTTCTTCGAAATCCTCACTATGAGAACCAAACAAGGCGTCATCACCTCGGCAAGCATGCAAAACACGGTCACTGTGACGGTGCACCGCGCTGTGTTGCATCCTCTGTACTCAAAGCGTTTCCGTGTGAGCAAGAAGTTCCTTGCAGATACGAATGGGCATGACCTTGGTGTCGGCGATGAAGTCGTCATCACGGAGAGGACGATTTTT
>CAZEUQ010000030.1:0-10524 GCA_964515125.1 uncultured Candidatus Peribacteria bacterium | reverse complement strand
GGCAAACTGAATAAACTGGAAGACGTCATCAAAGAAAAAAAGATCACGCACATGGCACAGTGTGCAGATCTGGAACATACGCTGAATCTCTTAAGCGTGTGTCGTCAGCACGGCATTACCTACATGTTGCTCCCCTCTGTTCTGGGAATTGTGGAAGGTGACGAACGAACAGAGATGTTAGAAGGGTCACAACCGGTGACGATGGTTGCGAAAAAGAGTGTGTTTCGCTTTTAAGAGAAGGCCTCTTCTTTTTTCTTTAATCAATGACGGGGCGACGACCTAGAAGGCCTGAAAGGTTTCTATCGTATTTCTCTCGTACAGTACGTGCTACAGCACGTAAAAGTGCACGTGATCCTTCATTGGGTTCAAAGTTCTCTGCAGCTCGTCGCAAACATTCTGCTTGTGTGAAATCACCGCGTGCTTCATGCGCTGCTGCAGCTCTTAACATATCTTCATTCGGCATAATCCTATTGTTTGCTCTCAAGAGAATCCCGTCAAGCTGCTACAATCTGCTTTGATGCAGTGCTTTATTCTTGCCGGCGGATTTGCAACGCGCTTGTGGCCGCTCACGGAAAAACGTGCGAAGCCGCTCTTACCCATAAAAGGTGAACCGTTGCTTTCGCATCTTGTGTCGAAAGTGCCGACAGACATGCCCATTACGGTGAGTACGAATGCGGTGTTCGGGAACGATATGAAGGCATGGGCAAAAACACTGCCAGGCAGATCCATCACCATTCGCATCGAAGACGCAGGCCATGAAGATCAGAAGCTGGGGGCACTGGGTGCCGTGCGTGCATGGATGGCAGCAGACAACATTGATGATGACATTCTTTTGTTGGCCGGCGATAACTATGTCGGGTTTGATATCACCGCACTCATCCGTGCCTACCATGGAAATCCCCTCCTCGCCGCACATGATATTGGCGATCTCTCTGCTGCGCGATCCTTTGGTACTGTGATTATAAAAGAAGGAACCGAAACAACAAAACAAGTACGAGCGTTTGAAGAAAAACCGGAGAAGCCAAAGTCTTCGCTCATTTCTACAGGGTGTTCCATCCTTCCAAAGGAACATCGCGCACTTATTCTTGACTATGCCAAGCGCAAGCCAGACAACATCGGCGGCATTTTTGAGGAACTTCTCGCAAAAAATATTCCCATTGAATGTGTTGTCTTCACAGATATGTGGCGCGACATCGGATCCTTCGAAAGTTATTTAGAAACAAATCTCTCCTTACTCAACAACACGCAGCTCCTTGATCCATCATCGAGTATCGACACAGCAACAAAGCTCAGTGGAGGTGTGTGGATTGGGCCAAAAACGACTATTCACCGGAGTACCATTGAACGTTGCATACTCTTCGGCTCTTCAACAATCGATGATTGCGTGCTCCGCGACTGCGTGATTGATGAGGACTGTAGACTTAAAGGTGTCGATCTTGATGGGAAGATGATTCGGGTGGGAACGACGCTGTTACGAAGTTCTACGCCCTAAGCCGTTCGATTGTGCAACTTTTTGGCACTTGGCTCTTGGAACTTCATTCTTTTCCTCTATGCTACTCCCCGCATGAAACGCCTTACGTTGACATCACTGGCATGTTTGGTACTTCTGGCTGCTTGCAGTAGGTCGACGGCAGATACACTCATCTATTCCGCAACGTACAAAACAGATGATGCCGCGCGTCGTCTGCAACTTGGCGAAAGTTTGGAAAAGGTGATCAATCGAAGATTGGAAGCACGCGGTATCAGTGGTGTTGTCACAAGCGTAACGCCCAAAGGAAAAGGGGGAGAGGTGATGATCAGCAACATTGCGTCACCAGAGAAACGAAGTGCCATCGTGGAACTTCTTGCAGAGTCATTTACCTTCGATCTACGCTTAGAAAAGACATCCACAGGGCAAACGGTGAAGAGCTCCAGTTCGGCATCGAATCTGGAGAACTGGGAAAAGACAGATATTACCGGCGCAGACCTCGTATGGGTCCAGGCGCAACAAGACCCAAAAACACAGCAGGTTGGCATTGAGTTAACATTCACCGAGAAAGGCAGAGAAAAATTGAGTGAGATCTTCGCAAAGCACAATAATCGGGTTCTTGGCATTTTTGTGCGGGATTTCCTTGTCTCCAAGCTCACAATTGATGGTAAAGAGATCAAGAAATACATCGTCATTACGGGTGTTCCCAATGTGAATGTCGCACAGGTCTTTGCGGATGACGTGAACGTTGGTATCGTAACGTCCCTTTCGCTCCAATAATCATGGCACAGACGCGTTTTGCAACGTGGCCCATCGTTACCATTGTCGTGGGTGTCTTGGCACTCATCATTGCGCTTCCTACCAGTTGGAAGCCATGGGCTCCATCCTTTCTCAAGCCAGAATTCAGTTTGGGGCTCGATCTTGCGGGAGGCACACAGTTGGATTTCCGTATTTCGGAGGATCAGATCAAAGCACGCATCGCACAGTTGCAGCAGGATATTGCAGCGCTGGAGAAGAGCGGAAATAGTGACGCGCTCGCAGCAAAACAAAATGATCTGAAGAGCACGCAGGAGCAATACAAGAACCTGGTGGAAGCGATCCGCACCGTTTTGGAGCGCCGTATTAACTCCCTCGGTGTCAGCGAAGCAACCGTGACTCCTTCCTATTATGGAGAAGAAAAACATCTTCTCGTAGATTGTCCGGGCGTTATTGATGTACAGAAATGCGCCGCAACGGTAGGAAAAACAATCCAGTTGGAATTTAAAGAGCAGTTCACAGAAGCAACAGATGACTACAAAGCAAAAGTCCGGGCGAAAGCAGATGAAGCATTTAAGGATATTTCCAGTGGATCGGGCACATTGAAGACCATTGGTGAAGATATGAGCAATGATCTCGGCGTTGCGTATCAGGATGCACAGCCATTCTTTCAGGATGAACTCCCCGCAGGACTTGCAGGGGCATGGACACGTAAAATCGGGGAGAAGCCTGTGTTCACGACAGGAACCATTACCTCGCTTAGGCCCAATAACGATGGCCAGCAAGAGGTCGTAAACATCGACGGTATTTATATCAGCGAAGTCGTGAAGGAACCTGCTCCAACACCACGAACAATCAAAGACCCAACCATTGCACTCAAGACGATTGCAAAAGGGAAGAGCAATGCAGTCCTTACATCGCGGGATACGGAACCACTGGAGAAGGCAGATCCCCTCCTGCAGCAGGCTTTGCGATCACAAGCTCTTGGTTCCCATGCTGTCGTTGCCATGGGCAGTGACCATGCAATTGTGTACCTGCGAAGCCGCATTGACGGGAAAGAAGAGGCAACAGCCAGCCACATTCTCGTGCAGTACAAAGGGGCAGAACGCGCTGATGCAAGCGTAACGCGCACAAAAGCAGAAGCAAAAGCTCGTGCAGAGCAGCTGCTCAAACAAGTGAACGCCGGTGCTGACTTTAAACAACTCGCAACAAAAGAGTCCGATAGCGAATCGAAGAAAAGCGGAGGAAGTCTTGGCACATTCCCCAAGGGGACATGGCCGGAGTTTGAAGTATCGATCTTCGCACTCAAAAAAGGCCAGACAAGCAGCGTAGTGGAGTCCCCCTATGGCTTCCACATTTTCCGTGCAGATGAAGACGTCAAGACATCTGGCACGACCGTCTCGTACGATGTCCTCCGTTTCACGGGTGACGGGAACGAGGCGCTCGCAACCTCACAGAATGACCTGATTACAAAAGGCATTACAGAGATCGGCAACCAGATCACCCTACGGGTTCTCTTCTTCTCGTTAGAACCAACGGGCTGGAAGGATACCGAACTTAATGGTGAACACTTCCGCTCTGCATCGGTCGTCTCCGACAATACGACACGCATTCCTGTTGTGCAGATATTGTTTGATGAAGAAGGAGCACGTCTGTTCCAGGAACTCACGAAGAAGAATATCAACAAGCCCATCGCTATCTTCGTGGGTGGCGAACTTGTCTCTGCGCCAACCGTACAACAGGAAATTGCAGGAGGCACGGCCATCATTACGGGTAGCCGCACTTTTGAAGAGGCAAATAATCTGGCAACGGACTTAAACACAGGGGCAATCCCTGCTCCTATCCATTTAACGGGCCAGAGTACCATCGAAGCAACACTCGGGAGCGAAGCTATTGCACGCTCTCTACAGGCAGCGCTCATCGGCGTCATTGTCCTCGCTATCTGTATGCTCTTCATTTACCGCATGCTGGGCGTCATCGCACTGGGTGCGCTCTCCCTCTACTGTGTGCTCTTGATTGCCCTCATGAAGATGCCGCTCCTGCTCATCACGCAACACAATATTGTTCTCACGCTCGCAGGAATCGCCGGAATTATCCTCTCCATTGGTATGGCAGTAGATGCAAACGTGCTCATCTTTGAACGTATGAAGGAAGAAATGCGCAAAGGAAAGTCTCTCCGTACGGCGGCAGACACGGGCTTCAAGCGTGCATGGCCAAGTATTCGGGATGGAAACTCTTCGACACTTATTACATCCGCCATTCTCTTCTTCATCGGTACCAGTATCATCCGTGGCTTTGCCGTTACTCTCGCCATGGGTATTTTCCTTTCACTCTTCACGGCCATAGTGGTGTCTCGCTGGCTCCTGCACAAGGTTTTAGAATCCCCTCTTGCTGAGCGGAAGGAACTGTTCGGCGTGAAGAGCAATCAAGAAGGGTAAACTGATCTCTGCCTTCTGCCTTCTTTCTTCATGGATACGCTCTCCATTCACGATCTTGAAGTCTGGACGCATATCGGCGTGCCCGAGGAAGAACGGAAGACCAAGCAGCGCCTGCTCATTTCTGTTGCGATGGAACTGGATGCCTCACAGACAGGAAAGAGTGATGATGTGCTCCAGTCGATCAATTATGATGACGCCGCCAAAGCAATTCGAAAGATGGCCGAAACAGAACGCAAGACGATCGAAAAATTCGCAGAAGACATCGCTGCGATGATCTTGAGTGATTTCCAACCGATATCCGTCACGGTAGAGATCCAAAAATTCATTTTGACGGATGCAAAAGCCGTTTCCATTTCCATGCACCGCCCATAGCAACTGTTTTCATTGCTCTCGGCTCAAACATTGATGCAGAGATGAACCTCAAACGTGCAGCAGAGCAACTTCGCATGCAGTGGCCATCCATCATATTTTCTTCCGTCTACAGCACAAAAGCGCGCGAACTGGAGGAACAGGATGATTTCCTGAATATGTGCGCAAAGATCGATACGGAAGAATCCGCTGAAGAAGTTTCATCCAAAATGAAAAAGATTGAGCAGATCCTTCAAAAAAACATCACCGTTCGTTTTGGCCCACGCACAATCGATCTGGATCTTCTTCTGTACGACGACCTGATGATGAAGAAAGATGACCTTGTGATTCCACATCCCAGAATGCATCAGAGGCGTTTTGTGCTGGATCCTTTGATGGAATTGATCGATGAAAATGCGCTGCATCCTATTTTGAACATCTCGTGGAAGGATCTTCACGCAAAAACGTTGGACCAGGACTGTGAAAAGACCAATATTGTGATGTAGACTGGCTTCCCATGGAACAAGAATTCGAGGCCATCCTCAAAACCATCGGCGAAGATCCTACGCGCGAAGGTCTTGTGAAGACGCCCAAACGCGCTGCCGATGCCATGACGTTCCTCACATCCGGGTATGATCAAAACCTGGAAGAAATTGTGAATGACGCGCTCTTCCCTGCCGACACAAACGGGATGGTGCTGGTAAAGAACATCGAATGTTATTCATTGTGCGAACATCACATGTTGCCATTTGTCGGCAAAGTGCATGTTGCCTACGTTCCGAACAAAAAAGTGATTGGCTTAAGCAAAATTCCGAGGATTGTGGATATGTTCGCACGCAGACTGCAGGTACAGGAACGACTTGGTGAACAGATTTGTGAAGCGCTGGAAAAAATTCTCCAACCGAAAGGTATTGGTGTTGTAATAGAAGCAAGCCACTTCTGCATGATGATGCGCGGCGTGGAAAAACAGCATGCCAAGGCTATAACAAGCCATGTAAAAGGGCTCTTTAAAGAGGATGCGCGGACAAGACAGGAGTTTTTGGAACTCATAAAATGAAATCTGAATACCGCAGGAATGTATTCCTGCTCTGTTGTTACCTAATACATCCATAAACCAGAGCGCAAACTTGTACTGAGTTCATCGAAGTATACTTTTGCGCGGGTCAGATGGTATATCACCCCCTCGCAAATTCTTGGTTCGGCTTCAACTTCAATTGATCCCTCCAATACGCTTCATTGATTTTGTCCTGCAAACGAAGAAGATCTCCGCTTTGCAAACATTCAACAAGAAAACTGGAGCCCACAATGGAAGCCACTTCATTCCCTATGCGACGATGTTCCTGATAATCGGGAGTGAGGTCGCTATCAGGCTGCCCTGATTCCGTGATGGCATGCCACTCCACGAGGGCAAGCAGCACATCCTTGCCCTGATACATCACAGATCCTCGTGTGACGGCAACATTCTGTGTGTTGTGCACATCTTCATGGGCTTTCACGCGGTTCCAGTACCCCTCGTCTCGCTCCATTTCGATGGCACCAATATCCAGTGTTGTAACCCGTGTCTGAAGATTGTGCATGCCCGCTGCACTGTCTGTTTCTGCAATAGCATCAATCACTGTTGAGCCATCGTAGGAAAGATTTTTCGACCACTCCTGCGCTTGCTCAACGATGTCGGTCTGGAACCCGAGAAGATCGTGCATTTGCCTCTGTGTCTCTTCTGCGCGAGCAAGAACGCTCTGACGAATGTCATCAACCGAACGCGGACCAACCTCCACTTCTTGCTCTATGTAGCCATCTACTATCACTTCTGATTCCATCATCTCCATGCCTTCAGTATCGTCAGATCAGCTTCTCTGTCAATCATTTTTCCCACAGCTTTTTCGCGCTGCTCGCAAGATGCCCCTTCCCATTGCCATTCCCATTCTTATATTTCTTATGGAATCCTTTTAATTTGATCTGTTCCTTCACAATGCGATCCACATTCACACGGTATAAGTTGTTGTAGTCTTCCAGTTCATTGGGGCCCGCAACCTTGAGGACATCGAGCTCTGGTGCAAACATTTCCGAGAAGCGCTCGCGGCGGCGGACGAGCTTTGTGGTGCCGTCTGGTGCAATGAGGATCATGGATGCACGCTTGATGGTGTTGAAGTTGCTGGCCATTACCGAGGCATAGGCTCCAACGTCCATCGCAGCAAGAAGGTCCCCTGCCTCCAATTTGGGCATTTCAATGTCTTTCACGATGATGTCCCAGCAATCACAGGTGTTTCCTGCAACGAAAAGTTTGTGAATGCGCGGACGCTTGAGCTTGTTGGCGGGGAGGATGTCGTACTTCACGCCCTGCACGAGTGCATCGGGGATAAAGTTGTAACTGGAACCATCCGCAATCACCACACGGCTGTTGCGGCCAAGACGCTTCTTACTGATGACGCGCATCAGGCCGATACCGGCATTGAGGACGATACTTTTTCCTGGTTCGAAGATGAGCTGGACGTGCGGCAGGTCGTACTTCTCCAGAAGCTTTGCGTAGAACTTGTTGAAGTCCTTCATTTTCTCAATGGGGAACGCCTCTTCGTCACCAATGGCTGCAGGAAAGCCCCCGCCAAGGGAGAGCGTCTTCGGCTTGAGCCCGCGGTCGTAACACTTCTTGATGAGCTTTACGAGGATACGCGCCGCAGCTTTATACACACGGGGGTTATAAACGTAGCCACCCATAAAGTGAAAGCCGCGGAAGTCGACATAGGGGCTGTATTGCACCAGGTCAAGCGCATGGTCGATGTAGTTGATGGGAATACCATACTTATTGCCCTTCGTAGAATACGTGCCCAATTCCAGCATGGGGTTCACACGAATGACGGTGCGGATCTGCCGCTTGAGCTTCTTCGCCGTCCGCGCGATGGATTCAATATCTTCGTAACTATCGGTCGTGATGGATTGAATACCGAGCTTCGCTGCAAAGTAGATGTCCTGTTCCGACTTATACAGATTCGTGAAAGAAATTTGCTTGGGGTTAAAGTCCGCAAGAAGGGCAAGAATCACCTCACCAATGCTGGAGCAATCCAGTTCGAACCCTTCTTCACGCACAATCTTGAGGATCTCTAAGTTGCTGTTACATTTTACGGCAAACTGGAGGGGAACGTCGTTCCCGAAAACTTTCTTAAAACGCCGACAGCGGCGACGGATTTCGCTTTCTACCATGATGTAGAGCGGCGTACCGTACTTCTTTGCAATCAGATCTACAGGGACCCCCTCCACCATTAACATGCCGCGTTCATCCTGACTCAAAAACGCATCCCAACGATTGCGCGCGTAGCGTGACGACACAGGAGATCCCGATGGTGTGGAGCTTCTTGAATGTTTTCTGGCACCGGAAGGCTTTTCCTTCATCTCGAGAAAAGAGAATTAGACAGTAACAAGTCGCGATTATAGGCACATGTGACGGGATGTAAATATCATTTTCGAAAAAGAAACAAAATCGATAACCCCTTACCCCGACCCTCTCCCTTCGGGAGAGGGAGCTTCGTCATCGGAGTAAATATCTGTGAAGTCGTTCATACCAAGATGTTCTCGAAGCGTTTGGAGAACAAAATGCATGTTATGATAAACATCTTGATTTGAAAATCGAAGGACTTTGAAATCACGAAACATAAAAAATACATCACGTCTTTCATCTCTTCTCCTTGAGAAGACATGAGAATAACCATCAACTTCAATGATTAACTTTTTCTCTACACACAGAAAATCAACAATGTAGGGCCCTAAAGGGACTTGCCTTCTAAATTTAAAACCGTGAAATCTTTTTGCGCGTAAGACATTCCAAAGCCTTCGTTCAGCTCTTGTCATTTTCTTACGCAATGTGCGAGCATAACTCTTTGTTCTAGATGGAGATGGAAAAGTGCCATTGAGCATCCAGGTAGTATGACAAAGATTCGATAAAAGAGGATATTTTAGATCACCATCTGAAGCTCTTGGCGACATATCTCTAGATCATCCTTCCCTCTATTAAGGCTTTTCCCTCTCCCTTGGGAGAGGGCGAGGGAGTGGGGTTAAGAGGTCCGTCACCGCAGCCACCAATTCTATAACTCCAGCAAAATTGCTGCTATCCACGGGAATGCCACGGTCACATCGCTCTGGATGATCTGGTAGTAACTCTTCGTGGAGAGCTTGTCCCATGTGATCTTCTCTTTGCCGCCTGCACCCGAGTACGAGCCGTAGGACATCGGCGAAGAACCGATTTCGATGAATCCCGCCCAATCGCGAACTTTGTGATGGTGCAGATCATGCTTGATGGACGGAACGACGCAAATGGGAAAATCCGCGGCAATACCGCCTCCAAGCTGCAGGAAGGCAACAGGCGCATCTTTCGAAATATTCATATACCAATCGTACAAGGATGTGAAGTATTCAAGTCCGCTCTTCATGACCGATGGATCGACCGTCGGCATGCTCTTGTCCTTCCATGTTCCATCGTACGTGTAACTCGCGAAGATATTTCCCATGGTGGAGTCTTCGAACCCTGGAATAACGATGGGAATATTCTTTTGATACGCTGCGTATGTCCAGGAATCATTCTCGTTCGTGTTGGGATCTGGCTTGATGAGCTTTTCCTTATACAAACGACGGAAATACTCGTGCGGAAAGTATCGCTCCCCTTTCTTCTCGGCCTCCTTCCACATTTTCAGAAGATGAGGTTCCATGATGCGTACGCTTTCATCCTCCGGGAGGAAGGTATCTGTAATGCGGCGAAGTCCTGCATCGCGCAGTTCCGCCTCCTGCTCGGGGGTGAGCTCTGTGTAACGGGGAATGTAGGCATAGTGCGAGTGTGCAACGTAGCGATAGTACGATTCTTCATGATTCGCAGCCGTTGCCGAGACCATGTGGACTTTTCCCTTTCTGATGAGTTCCGCGAGCGTCACGCCAACCTGAAACGAGCTAAGCGCTCCTGCGAGCGTGACGACAAGTTTGCCGCCGTGATCCAGATGGTTCTTGAGCCACAGGGCAGCTTGCAAGGTGGAACCTCCGTTACAGTGACGGAGCGTGCGTTCTGCAAAGGAAGAAACAGGCTTCTTGCTCTTTTTGATGGTCTTCGTAATGGGATCTTTCCCCGTCATACCGGGTTGCTCCGTGACGATATACTTTTGAAGGTTTGCCGAGAGACCGCTGAATTTTTTCTTCATAATAAAGAAAACGAATGAAACACCGAAATCCTACAGTATTGAGGGGACAGCGCTAGAGATTTTTCCGGGTTTCTGTATAGTCTCGCCATGCAACATTTTGATCCCAATTACGTTGGCGAGGAAGGAAGCGGAATTTATGGGATGAACTGTCCGGCGGAAGAGGCCGGTGTCATTTTACTTCCCGTCGCATTCGAAGCGACGACTTCCTACGGCGGAGGCGCGTCCAAAGCCCCGAAAGCTATTTTGAAAGCGAGCTATCAAGTAGATATGGTGGACGGCGATCTTGGGACATTCTTTGAAGGCGGCTTCCACCTTCTGCCGCTCGAGAAGAAAATCGATC
>CAZEUQ010000029.1:0-10729 GCA_964515125.1 uncultured Candidatus Peribacteria bacterium | reverse complement strand
TATTCCTATTCCGGGATCCGACCCCACGCTCCTCAAGTCCTTCCTAGAAAACCGTGGATCCGCAGGGGCAATTGGTATTTTCACAGCACTCACCGGCGGCGCGATTGAAAACTTTTCCATCGTCATGCTTGGCCTTTCGCCGTACATCAATGCATCCATCATTCTGCAGCTTTGCACCGTCATCTTCCCGCAACTGGAAGCACTGAGCAAAGAAGGCGTGCAGGGTCAGCAACAGATCAACCGGTATACGCGCTACCTTGCATTTCCCCTCGGCTTTTTGCAGAGCTACGGGTTCCTCATCCTGCTCAATCAGGGAGGTGCCAATGGCATTGTGGATGTCACGTTCCCCGCGGTGCTCGTTCCCATGGTGGTTGTGACGACAGGATGCATCTTCGCCATGTGGCTCGGTGAGCTCATTACCGAAAAAGGAATCGGGAACGGCATTTCGCTCCTCATCTTCGCAGGCATTGTGTCTAATATTCCACAGACGGTGTCCTCCATGTTCTATGCAGGAGGCGACAAGCTCACGGCGTTCTATCTGTTCCTCATCGTCTCGCTCGGTATGCTCGTTGCCGTGGTGCTCTTCACAGATGCACACCGGCTTATTCCTATCACGTACGCAAACCAGGGTGCAGGCCGCGGTGTTGCCGGCAATATTCCTATTCGCTTGAATCAAGCCGGCATGATTCCCATCATCTTTGCTATTTCCCTCATCACGTTTCCTGCCATCATCGCACAGCTTCTTTCCACCGCGCCGCGTTTTGCGGGTGTGAAATCATTTATCGAATTGAATCTGAACCCCAGTAATCCAACCATCCTCTACATGGTTCTGTACTTCCTGTTAGTGCTCTTGTTCACATTCTTCTATGTGTCTGTCACCTTTAAGCCCGATGACATTGCAGAGAGCATTCAAAAGAGAGGGGGCTTCATCCCCGGTGTTCGCCCGGGCAAGCAAACGGCAGAAGTCCTCAAGCGCACGAGCGTACGCTTAAACTTGTGGGGCGGGATCTTCCTCGGCATTGTCGCAGTGATTCCACTCGTCTTTACCATGCAGGGAACGCTCTCCAGCTCCGACCTCATCATCTCCGGTTCGGGGCTCATCATCGTGGTGGGCGTTGTCTTGGAACTTATCCGCCAGATCAATGCGCAGCTGCTTGCCCACGATTATGAGAAGTTAACGTAATGCGTATGATTGCTGTTCGATATCAGCCGCAGCAATGGGATGAACGCGAAGAACACGACCCCGTTCGACTTTCGAACAAGTGCATAGAAGCAGTACGTATCACCGAGGCTCTTGAGCCACATGAACGTTTGTACGTTGATCGTCGTGTGAGTGATCTGATCGATCTTCTGCGTAAGATCTATGCGACACGCAAAACACCGCTGACCCCACACGAGGTAGATCAACGCATAACCTACGATATCGCCACGTTGCGCATCAACCTTGGACGTGAGTTGTTACAGAAACGCACTCCAACTACACTCGTTGCATGATAGATCTCGTTCTGTTTGGAATTCCCGCCGACGCTCTCCGCTTCGCTTCGAGCTATGGCGGGCAGGCAGGGTTCTTCCCCTCCACTCTATGGATCTAGTGCTATTTGGAATCCAAGGATCGGGCAAAGGCACGCAGGCGAAAAAGCTGTGCGATGAATTTGGGTATGAACAGTTTGAAGCGGGAGGGGAACTACGGAAGATCGCAGCATCGGGTTCGGAACTGGGCAATACCGTGAAGAGCTACATCGATGCAGGGCACCTGGTTCCGCACGAGATCATCATGAAAGTCGTGCAGGAGGCGGTGCATGCACGACCGAAGGATCAAAAAATCCTTTTCGACGGCATACCCCGCGATCTCGACCAAATGCGCGATTTTGATGCCATCATGAAGGAAGCAGGTCGGGATTTTTGTTGCATCCACATTCTGCTCACACGCGAGCAGGGCATCGAACGCATCCTAGGACGCGCGAAGGCGGAGGGACGCAAAGATGACAGCGATGTGAGCATCGTCACCCGTCGTATGGATACGTTTGAAGAAAAGACGAAGCCGGTCATCGAGGCGTATCGGTCGCAAGGAAAAGTGATGGAGATCGATGGAAACAGGAATATTGAGCAGGTGTATGCGGATATCGCAAACATCGCCTCGTAAGAAGGAAAACGCCCTCTAAGAGCCTTGCTTTTTCATGCTTTCTGCGTATCATATTCGCTCTCATTTTTCTTTCCAAATTCTTTCTATGAACACGTCACGTCTTCCAGATATTGTCGCCTTTGGCATCCAGGGTGCAGGAAAGGGGGAACAAGGAAGAATACTGCAGCGCAAATTCGGCTACATTCCATTTTCCACAGGAGACGCGTTCCGTGCTCTTGATACGGCATCGCCATTGGGAGCAGCAATCCAAGGCTACACGGAAAATGGCAGGTTGGTGCCGAACGACATTACTATCAATGTTATCAATAAATATCTAAAGACGATCAAGAATCTTAGTACGTCACCTCTATACTTTGATGGCTTTCCGCGCAGTCTTTCGCAAATACCACTTCTTGATGCGATCGAATCGTCGCGAGGTCGTGTCTACCAATGTCTGGAATTTGCACTTCCTGAGGAAGAAGCGAGAAAACGAATACAAGCCCGCGCCCGTGCCGACGATCTCGACCCAGCCGCGGTCGATAAGCGCATTAATACGTATTACAAAGAAACACGCCGGGTCATTGATGTCTATCGAGAGAGAAACATGCTTCATACCATTAATGCAGAGGACTCTATCGAAAACATTGCTCTACAGACAAGAGAATGGGTTGAGCAGCTGAAGATTCAGAGCGCGTCGTTCGTGTAGCGTGTGTTGCCACCGTGCCATACGACGATGACTTTTTTGCTTCTTGTTGGGTTGTTCCTTTACGCTATCGCGTATAGCGACGCAATGCCAGATTTTTACGTCGGCCGAGATTACCTCCCTTCGTAAGAATGGGAAGATCCTGCGCGGGTGCCTGCAGGAAGTCGCAGCGCATGTCCAGCCAGGCATCACAACCAAAGAGCTGGATACCATTGCAGAAGCGTATATCCGTGACCATGGCGGAGTACCCGGCTTTAAAGGCTATAACGGCTTCGAAGGGTCCCTCTGTATTTCCGTGAATGATGAAATTGTCCACGGCATCCCTGGTTCTAGAGTGCTGCAGGAAGGAGATATTGTTTCGTTAGATGGCGGGGTGCTGCTCGACGGCCTCAATACCGATGCGTGCATTACGGTGGGGGTAGGGAACATCGCGCCCGCAACGCAGAAATTCCTCACTGTCGTCTCCGAGACATTAGATCATGTGCTTTCGAAAATTGTCTGTGAGGGAATGCAAACGGGAAGCATTTCTGCATTCATCGAACTTGCTCTTCGCAGAGAGGGGTACAGTCCCGTGCGTGGGCTCACGGGCCATGGCCTTGGCACGTCCTTGCATCAATTTCCAGATATCCCCAATGCCGGAAAACAGGGGACAGGACCAGCCTTACCACTCCACACACTCGTCGCGATTGAGCCTATTGCATCCATGGGCTCCGACACGTTCATGCAGGACGATGATGGATGGACGCTGCGCACGTCCGACGGCTCACTGGCGTGTCACTTTGAGCATACGGTGCTGATTGAGAAGGGTGGATGTGAAGTGATTGCGTGAGGTTCTTGTTGGAACGGAAAAGCGGGTAGCGATCAGCGGGTAGTATTTTGATTGCTCTCCACTACGCGCTAGCCGCTTTTCGCTTGCTGGTTTTTCCCTTTGCAGTGAAATATATATAATAAAACATTTCCTAAATTCCGCAATACAATTTTCTTCCTGGCCGATCTTTCCCCTGCTCCTTGGCTTGCTCCTGCGTCGTCTGATCTATAAGATACCTCGGCTTTTCTCTGTGTCAAAAGATGTTATCGAACTCGTCGGCGTGATTGAAGAAAGTTACCCAAACGCAACATTTCGAGTCCGCATTACATCTCCCGAAGCCGAGAATCATGAGCTTCATTGTCATCTGGCAGGACGCATGCGCGTGAACCGCGTGCGCATCCTTCCCGGAGATCGTGTGAAAGTGGAAATGACGCCGTATGACCTGAAGAAAGGTCGCATCGTCTACCGCTTCCGCAACGACGACCCCGCCGGAATTGGCATCGCTCCACCCTCTGAATCCACTCCTTCGCAATCTCCATTATGAAAGTCACTCCTTCCGTAAAACCTCGTTGCAAAGACTGTCGCGTGATCGTGCGTAAGAGAGTGCGCAGAGTCGTTTGCAAAAACCCGCGTCACAAACAGCGTCAGGGTTAATCATCCTTCCTCCTATTCCTTCTTTATGGCTCGTATCGCAGGTGTTGTCCTTCCGGCAAATAAACGCATCGAAATCGCCCTCACGGCGATCAAAGGCATCGGCAGGTCTTCATCATTGCGCATCCTGAAAGAGGCGAAGATCGACATCAACCTGAAGGCGGAAAAACTCACGGAATCGCAGGAGGCAATCATTCGCTCGCTCGTTGAAAAGATGGTGACCGAGGGAGATCTTGTCCGCAAAGTATCGCTCGACATCAAGCGTCTGCAAGATATTGGAACGTGGAGAGGAATGCGTCACCGCAGAAAACTTCCTGTCCGCGGACAGACGTCTCGTCGTAACGCACGCACCCGACGTGGCAAGAAAAAGACAGGTCTCTCCGGACGCGTCACGCTCACCAAGACGTAAACCGTTCTCCTTATCACCCTTTGTATGGCTGATGAAAAAGTCACCACCACCGCACCTGCCGAAGGCTCCTCCGAAAAAGAGGCGCCCAAGCGCCGTAAGAAAAAAGTGCGACGTTCCGTGCCAAAGGCGCGTGTGTGTATTTTTGCGGGAGATAACAACACCATCATTACCATTACAGATCTGGATGGCGCGGTGATTGGCTGGTCCAGCGCGGGTGCTGCAGGGTTTAAAGGCAGCCGTAAATCCACGCCGTACGCTGCGAAAGTCGCCGCTGAAAAGGCGATGGAGAAAGTGACTTCCTTTGGCATTCAATCCATGGAAATTGAAGTGCGGGGCATTGGCCCCGGTCGCGAACAGGCAATCCGGGGACTGCAAACATCGGGCATTGCATTCGATGCCATCATCGATACCACGCCCATCGCGCATGGCGGATGCCGCCCTCCAAAACCACGTCGTATTTAACTTCTCATTTTTTTCTCTCCTATGCGTTATAACGGTCCTAAAGCAAAGCGCGTCCGAAGACAGGGCACCAACCTCTATGGCCCTGAAAAGTATGACCGTATCCTGCAAAAAAAGCCGCACGGACCGGGAAAAGATCCCCGTGCACGCAAAGGAAAACTGTCCGAGTATGGAGAGCAGCTTAAAGAAAAGCAGAAAGCACGCGATATGTTCATGATCACCGAGCGCCAGTTTCAACGTATTTACGACGAAGCAACGCGCAAGACAGGCAAGACCGACATGGTCATGAAGCAGATGTTGGAGCGTCGGCTCGACAACGCCATCTACCGCGCGGGCTTCGCACGTTCACGACTGCAGGCACGCCAGTTTGCTGCTCACGGTCTTTTCCGTGTGAATGGTCAGCGCGTTACGGTTGCATCGTTCCGTGTCTCACCTGGCGATAAAATTACCGTCCGCGAACAGACGAAGGCATCTCCTATTTTTGAGTCCATCCTTCAAGGCAACGAACGCTATGCGGCGCCAGGATGGTTGAAAACAGATCCTACTTCTCTCTCCTTCGAAGTCGTCAGCTTGCCTGCCGAAGATCATCTCGAAAAGGCAGTCGACATGCGTAAGGTCATTGAGTTCTACTCTCGATAACAATCGCCTGGACCCACAGGGTCCTCGCGGGAGCGATCACCAATCCCGCAAACCTCCTTTCCTCTCCGTCTTATGCACATCATTCAGGAAGAAATCGGTCTCCCTAAAGTAACAGTCACCCCTGCTGCGAAAGGTGATGACAATGCTGCAGTCGTGACCATTGGTCCGCTCCCTCCGGGGTTCGGCATGACGCTTGGCAATGCGCTTCGACGCGCGCTCTTGAGCAGTCTCCCCGGTGCATCCGTTACCTCCATTCGCGTCGCGGGAACGCAGCACGAATACGCGACCGTAAAAGGTGTGCGGGAATCTGTGTTGGATCTTTCACTCCTCATCAAACAAGTGAAGATGCGTAAGAACAACAAAGATACGGAAGTCGTCGTCTTAGAAGGAAAGGGCCCCAAGGTCCTTACTGCAGGAGACATCAAGGCAAGCTCCGATATCGAAATCCTCAATCCAGACCTGGAACTTGCACACTTGGAAAAGGGCGCAAGTCTGAAGGTCGACTTGACGGTGGAGAAGGGAGTCGGCTTCGCGCCTGCCGCAGAACGCAATAAGAAGCAGAATGAGCCGGGACTCATCCATATTGATGCCGTCTTCAGTCCTGTCGAAAAAGTCCGATTCGATGTCTCCGAAATGCGTGTGGGACAACGAACAAACTTGGAGAAACTCACGTTGGATGTTGTGACGAACGGATCCCTTTCCGTCGATGAAGCCGTGCGTTTCGCAAGTCAGCTCCTTTCTAACTACTTTAACTTCTTCGGAATGGAAAAAGAGAAAGTGGAACAGGAATTCATGGCGGACTTCACGCGGACAAGCCAGGTAATGCCAGAGGCAGAGCGTTCTACCAGCAAAGAAAGCTACACGCCGATCGAGATCCTCAACTTCTCGCCACGCACGTTAAACGCACTCATCAACGCGGGTGTCGGTTCCATCGAGCAGCTCACGAAGTGCAGCAAAGCGACGCTGGCAAACTTCCGCGGATTTGGCGCCAAGGCGTTGGATGAAGTGGAAAAGACTCTGGGGACACGCGGTCTCAAACTTGCGGATGATGACCTCGACGCAGCGTAATACTTCCTGCTACTATTCGCGCCCATGCGCCACCGAAACCATAGCCAACGGCTCTCCCAAAAACCGCACATTGCGGCACAGATGGTTCGTAACATGGTGACATCCATCATCCTGTACGAACATGTGCGCACCACCAAGAAACGCGCACAGGTTGTTCGCCCGGTTGTGGATCACGTCCTGACGATTGGCAAAACAGAACGTGCGGATATTGCCATTCGCCGCATGAATCAGATCCTCACCGATAAAAATGCATCGCGCAAAATCATGGAAGTTCTACGTCACCGGTTTGAAGGACGCTCCTCCGGGTTTACGCGCGCGGTTCCCGTTGGCCAGCGCCAAGGTGACGGAGCTCTCCTTGTGGATGTCATGCTGGTGGAAGGAAAGGAAGTCGCTGCGCCTGCGCCAAAAGTGAAGAAAGAAAAGAGCGCAAAGGTTGTTTCTAAGAAGTCCTCACCAAAGAAATGAAAACAAGTTTTCCAAAGCCGGCTGATCCTCTTTGGTACATCGTGGATGCCAAGGATCAATCCTTAGGGCGTCTCTCCGCGCGCATTGCCATGGTTATCCGCGGCAAGCACAAGGCAGCCTTCGTTCCGCACCTTCCTGCGGGGGATCACGTCGTTGTCATCAATGCGGCAGCCATTAAACTGACGGGCAACAAACCGACGCAGAAGACGTACTATCGCCATACGGGGTACTTCGGAGGACTGAAAGAAACGCCTGTGGAGCGCATGCTCGACGAGACACCGGAGAAAGTCATCGAACTTGCTGTGAAAGGAATGCTCCCCAAGAACCCTATGCGGGACCATCTCCTCAAGCGCCTTCATGTGTTTGCAGGAGAGAAGCACGATCACGAAGCACAGTCTCCCGAGCCTCTTCCCACTGTTCGCTAACGTATGGCAACACGTCCTTACTTCTACGGCCTTGGAAAACGCAAGACATCCGTCGCGCAGGTTCGCCTGTTCGAGGGAGGGTCGGGCAAGATCACGGTGAACCAACTGCCACTCGATAAGTATTTGCATGGCACGCTCATCGAAAATTCCATGGCTCCTTTGGCGATGACGGACAAGCTCAAGAGTGTGGATATTGAGGCGAAGATAGTCGGGGGTGGTAAGAGCTCACAGAGCGATGCACTGCGCCATGGCATCAGCCGCGCGCTTCTCCTCTTAAACCCCGAACTGCGCAGTGAGTTGAAGCATGCAGGGTTCCTCCGTCGTGATAGCCGCATTAAGGAGCGCAAGAAGCCAGGATTGCACCGAGCACGAAGAGCACCACAGTTCGCGAAACGTTAAAAATTCGAGCTACGAGCGACGAGATATGAGAGGTTGGTTTCGATGTGATAGGATAATCTTCCTATGGAAACCATTACATATCCTGATTTTGAGAAAGTTGCATTGCGCGTCGGAAAAGTGATCGCTGTTGAGGACTTTCCTGAAGCCAGAAAGCCTGCTTATAAACTCACGATCGATTTTGGCTCTGACATCGGCACCAAACGATCGTCGGCACAAGTAACACATCTCTACACAAAAGAACAATTGATGAATCGATTGATCGTGGCTGTTGTGAATTTTCCGCCAAAACAAATTGGGCCGTTCATCTCGGAGTGTTTGGTGTGTGGGGCTCCCAATAGCGACAGTCATGTCGCGTTGCTCGGGTTTGATCGTCCGGATATTCCCCTTGGTGCAAAAATCTTTTAATGCCGCGGCCCGAAGGGCCGCTCTCAAAAATGCGCGAAGGCCCGTTCGAATGATCTTCAGGGCCTGGAGCGCCACTCTGTCGCAAAGAGAGTTCATGAGAGAAAACCCGGAGGGTTTTCTTTCATGCTTTTATGCAATCTGCATCTTCATGTAGTACACGCTCTTGCCATCGGGTGTGTCTGCAATAAAGCGCGCATCCACTTCACTCAAGCGGAGGATGGTGTGGCACATCTTGAGGAGTGGCTCGGGAGGAATGCCCACACCGGCACGCATAATCGTTGCGCAAAGGCCTGCTGCGTCTTTGGAGCGCACATACGGCTCACCAAGGTCACGGATGGTCTCCACAAGGGACTGTTGGACGTTCACGATGAAATCCTCGATGTATGCTTCCAGGTCTTCCATAGGAAGTTCCTGAATATCCGGGAGCAATTCCACAATATCGAGATCATTATGGATGGCGTGCGCCACGCAAGCTTCGAGGTTCATGTTTGTGTTTGGGAAATCGAATTAGTATAGCAGATTTGGGGAGATTTTCCAAGCATCGTCACCAGAGCGGGTCTGCGACCCGCGTCTATTGGCTGACCAGGCTGATGGGCAAAAGCACACGGGCGAGCACGCCCGCTCTGCGATTCTGTCGTTTAAATCTCCACCGTCTTCTTCCCCACCTCCATAACGGCCTGGCAGACCTTTTGTGATGCATGCTCATCCAAACCGAAATCAAATGCCTGCTCTAGCCAGTTGCTCAGCACCTGTTCCTGCCAGTCTGGGTCAATTTCGTCATCCGTCTGCAACAGCACACCTTTCATCAACTTGGTCCTGCGGGCTAGTAAATCGACGATTTGCCTATCCAACTGATCAATCTGCCGGCGAAGGTCTGCAAGCGAAGCCACGGGGCGTATCTTCTCTGTTTCGCGCGAGAATGCAATTGACAGGGGCCGAGGAGTGCATTGTCGCAGCAAAAAGTAAACGAGGGCAGCAATCGAAAGTGAGAAGTGAGAAATCAGAAGGCAGAAGTCAGCTTTGAAGGATTCTCTGTTTTCTGCCCTCTGCCCTCTGCCTTCTCGTAGTACAATCCTTCTATGGAGAAACAGATCGCCTCTGCTCGTATCGAGAAGCTCAAGAAGGAGATTTGGCGCCTCAATCATGCATATTTCATCGAAAATCGCACGGATGTTTCGGAGGACGTGCGCGATGCACTGAAACAGGAACTCATTGCACTCGAAAAGGAACATCCTGACCTTGTGACACCCGATTCTCCCACGCAGCGTGTGGGGGCTCCGCTTGATGGGCGCCTTCCAAAGGTTGCGCACTTGAGTGCGAAAGAATCATTAAGTGATGCATTTTCTATGGAGGAGCTGGATGACTGGAGAGATCAGATGAACAGGGCACTTGGAAAAGACGATGTGACGATGGACTATGAATGCGAAGAGAAGATTGATGGGCTGAATATTTCGTTGGTATACAGAAAGAGTAGACAGAAGGCAGCCGTTCAGGCCCTGAGGGCCTTCAGGCCCGAACGGGTAGACAGAAGGCAGAACGATCAGAATTATGAGCTTGTCAGAGCGGTCACACGTGGGAATGGCATAGAAGGAGAAGATGTAACGCATACGGTTCGTACCATCGAAAGCATTCCGCTCACTCTCACCATCCCAGCGATGCTGAAGCATCCTATTGAGTTTGAAATAAACGGAGAAGTGTACCTGACGAAAGCCGGTCTCGCGAAAATCAATAAAAATCTTCCCGCCTCTGAACAATTTGCGAATCCCCGCAATGCCGCTGCAGGCTCTGTGCGGCAGCTGGATCCTTCCGTTGCTGCATCGCGGGATCTTCGTATGTTTTGTTATGGTCTCGAGCGTGAAGTTGCTGATGGATTTGAGCTTAAAACTCAGGCTGACCTGATGACATTTTTGGCGGAACTCCATGTTCCCGTGAATCCGCATTTCCAAACATTCGATTCCCTCAAAAAAGTGCAGACGTACTTTGAAAAACTGGAAAAAAAGCGAGAAAAACTTCCCTACGATATCGACGGCATTGTGATCAAAGTAAACGATCGTCGCATGCAGCACGATTTAGGTTCTACCGCCAAAGCACCGCGCTGGGCACGTGCGTACTATTTCCCCGCAGAGCTAAAGACGGCGCGAATCCTCGATATTCAGCTCCTATTAGGCCGTACGGG
>CAZEUQ010000028.1:0-10989 GCA_964515125.1 uncultured Candidatus Peribacteria bacterium | reverse complement strand
TGATGATGGTCGCATGATCGGAAGAGTCTCCCGCTCCATGCACGAGTGTCGCTTTACCATCGAAGACATACGATGTGTCGTACAGCGCAGAACCATCTCCCTTCAAAAGTTGAGGATGATTTGATCGTCCCGAGAATATGAAAACGCTTTCTCTGCCGTTCGCAATAATGTCCATGGCGCGTTCGGCCATCGCCCCAACCTGATTGCAGTCTGCTGGAACCCAGACCTGGGTATGATCAAAAGGAAGATTGAGGTAGTTACGATCCTGGTGTGTTTCGCCATCTTCACCCACAGAAAGCCCCGCATGCGTGCAGTCGTAGAGAACTCCCAGAGGAACGTGCCCTCCATTGATATCGATAAGCCGCACATTGGCGCGCGCCTCGTTCGTGCCAAATGCCGCGAAGGTGTACGTGACAGGAAGCAGCCCGGCCTGCCGCATGCCCGCGGCCATCATCACCATATTTGCTTCGGCAACGCCCACGTTGATGACACGATCAGGAAATTCTTTTTCCGTGACATCGAATCCACCCGAACCTGCCAAGTCTGCGTGAAGGACAACAATGCGAGGATCGATCTTCATAAGCGCTGTCATGTGCACAGCACCAAGGTCTTTTCGCGCGCCTCCTTTCTCCAGTGTGATGGCTCGCTTATAACTTTTGGAAAGAACAAACGGGAAGGATGCCGATGTTCGTTTCGATCGAGCAGCCTCAAATGTATTTCGGTGTTTCTGTTGGATGGGAAGATACGTCTTTGTGAGATCTGAAAGCGATGGCAGATCAAGCTCCTTGAGTGATGCCTCGGCTTCTTCCCTCTTGAGCGGCGCACCGTGATAGTTCTTCTTTCCAGAGTTCGAGCCCTCTTCCATGAGGGGCACACCATGACCCATCGTCGTGTAGTAACAGAGGAAGATTGGGCGACCTTTTCCTTGTATCTTCGATGCAGCTTGCAACGCCGCACGAATCTGCCCAGGGTCATTCCCGTTCTGTACTTCAATCACGCTCCATCCTGCCGCCAGTGCGATAGATGCTAAGTCCGCTGCAACAGTTTTTGTAGGGAGTCCCGAAAGTTGTATGTCATTCCAGTCTCCGTGAACCATCAGATTATCCAGTTTCAAATGCACAGCCAGACGAAAGGCTTCCATCACTTGTCCTTCCTGACTGTCACCATCGGCCATCAACACATCCACTGTTCCAGATTTTTTGAGGTACTTGAGGGCAAATGCAACGCCAAGCCCATTGGAAATCCCCTTGCCAAGCGGCCCCGCACCAAAGGGAATGTCACCAATCCCCGCTTCTGCATGCCCCGGGAGTCCTGCTGGCGTACGGAATGCTTCCATGATTGCTTGCGGAGAAGCCAACCGAGCATCGCTACCATTCCGGCCGAAGAACCATTCCAATGCAAAGGCAAGAAGAGAGAGGTGACCTGCGCTGAAACGTAGAGTTTGATCGATGGCAGGATTGCGCATGCGGTTGATTTCATACGCGAAGTCGAAGGATGACAGTGGGCCACCGGGGTGCCCGGACTTGTGGAGGAGCGGCGCCTCGATCGCAAGGCGAATGATGATGTTTTTTGCCATCTGATGCTCCTCCAGTTCCTCTTTGGTCAGTGTGAGTGCTTCCTTCGGGCCAATCCACACATGCTCACCCGGACTGGATGCGCTAAGAACACGCTGCAAAGACATAGGCACTTGTTTCGGGTCCTTGCCGATGAGGGATTTCGGATCCGGTCGCATAGCGTGAGTGTAAGCAAGAAAGCGATCAGCGGCTAGCGGTTAGCGATCAGCAAAAAAATCTACCCGCTACACGCTATTCGCTTCAATCCACTTCTTTATGATGCTTCTTCTTTTTCTCCTTCTCCTCTCCATACAGACTCATGACCATCTCCGTGATCCACGTCATGGAATTTTCAATGAGTGCGAGCGGCGTCATAATGACTTCTTCCAGTTCCTTTGTCACATCATTGATGCGCGCCGTAATTTTGCGCACATCCACGGCAATAAAAATGAGATGGTAGAGAAGCACGATGAGCATCACGACGGCCAAAATAGCAAGGAACATGAGTACGTCGTTCACGGTAAGCTGCATACGCAAGGGGGAGAATATGCTAGAGTGTACGCTCTATGAAATTCACGCGCAACGCACTCAATGGGCTCTTCGCATTTCCGTTCATCGTCATGATTGCGATCTATCAAAAAACGCTGTCGCCAGATCACGGATTTCTGCGGCATTTTTTTCCGTATGGCGTCTGTAAACACTCCCCTACCTGCTCGGAATACGCCATGAAGGAGCTCACGATCTCGTTTCTGCCCGTCGCTCTCGTGCGGATCATCACACGAGTTCTCTCCTGCAATCCCTGGGCAGCGTCGAGTGATGAACGATTGCGAAAAGCCATCCAGAACCAGTACACTGCGTCGGCACATTGATCTTTTCCTGTAAGCGGGTGTCGTATAATGGTTATTACCCCAGGTTTCCAACCTGGTGACGACGGTTCGATTCCGTTCACCCGCTCCAAACGTGTAAAATCGCTGTATGAATGCAAAAGTACCATACTTACTTGAGGTACGTCCGAAAGGAAAAAATCGAAAGAAGGATGCTTACCCATTTCATATTCCTTCTTTTCATGGCGGAGATATTCATATTTCTTTTTCTTCACCGGTAACGTTTTTCGTAGGTGAAAATGGAAGTGGAAAATCCACACTGCTGGAAGCAATTGCAATAAGCGGCGGATTCAATCCCGGTGGTGGATCAAAAAATACCTTGAACGAGCAAAGAAGAAGCGAGTCTGAATTGCACGATCATTTGATCTTGTCTTGGAGAAAAAAACCATTTGACGGTTTCTTTCTGAGGGCAGAAAGCTTCTTCAATTTTGCAACGTTTCTTGAAGATTGGGAGCGAGATACGGGAATCAATTTCCATGCGCCATACGGAGGAAAGTCCTTGCACGAACAATCTCACGGAGAATCTTTTCTTGCATTAATGAAAAATAGATTCAAAAAAGGCATATTTTTATTGGATGAACCTGAAGCAGCTCTTTCGCCTGTTCGACAGCTCACGTTTCTTTCATTGCTGCATTCACTTATCAAGAATGGAGAGTCTCAATTCATAATTGCAACTCACTCCCCAATACTTCTCAGTTACCCTGGCGCAACAATTCTCCAATTCAATGAAAAAGGAATTCAGGCGGCCCTCTATGAAGAAACAGAACATTTTAAGGTAACAAAAGATTTTCTAGACAACCAAAATTTATTTTTTAGGTATTTATTCGGCGAATAGAATATTCTATCTGCGCAAACCCGAGACAAGAAAAGCCTTTTTTAATTTTTTTTGTTTTTTTAAACTTTGTACTGACTTGCCAAAATCAACCCAGCAAACGCCATATATATCAACATGAGAAATATCTCGTGATACTTTAGCCAAAAAATTCCTCTCCAATGGAGTCAGTTTCAATTGTTTATGATTTTCCAGTAATCGCGACATTAAATATTTCATATTTTTACTTCTTGATTTCTGCATTATGGACTGAACCTTCTCCTTGCGTGAACCTTGCAAATCGAGTATCGACTGGAAAAAAGCAAACCGACGAACAGAAGTCGATGGAAAGCCAAGTAAAAGTCCTGTTTGAATCTCAGTGAGTGATTGAAAAGTTTTTTCTTTCTCTTGCAATGCAAATGCCGATCTATGCTTGATCATTAATTTTTTTACTTGCTTCGGATCATAAACCCAACCATTGGCTTTCAAAAAACCAAATGGGGTCAACTGCTCAAAATGAATAATAGCCAAATTATTATTCAACGTAGCTGACCTTTCACCAAGAAAGACTGCCTGAAGACATCCAATTTCATATTCTGAATATTTCTTTCTTTCCTTTAAATCGATATCTACCCAAAATTTCAAAAAATTTTCTCCTCCCGTTAGCCATCGCATTTTTTGCGCGGAACTCACAAATGCAGTCATAATTGCAGTATATAAAAGCGGGCCGCTGTATGAAACATACAGCGGCCCTACGTAGCAATTCTCACCGGAAGACCTTATCTAAGGCCCTTTTTCCAGCAATCTTGGCATACGTAAGGGTCATAGACCCCACCATGCTTTGCACCGCAATGCTTGCATGTATGCACAGGTGTCTGTGCAAAGCGCACAAAGCGGCTCAAAAGCCAGTTCATCATTTTTACCTCCTTTCCCTGAATTGAGAACCAAGTATATATTCTAGTAATTTTTTTATAAAAGTCAATCATATCGTCATATACGGTTCCAATTTGCTTTGTTTACATGTACACACCGGATGCTTCGGTATGGTCCACAGACGAGGTCATGTAATCTTCTCACGAAAAGCATCGAAAAGCCGCATATCCTTGAGGAAAAATGCATTTTGTGGTACACTATTGGGATGCCCTCATACCAACATAAAAAGCGCATTGAGAGCCTTAAAACTGCTGTTTTGAGGCTTTTCAGGAAAGCACCGAGGAGCACGTACTTTTCCTACCATGCGTTCTGTGTCTTTGTGACCATGATATTGATGACAGGAAGCTACGTGTTCGTCATGTCAAAAGCGCAGGGTCTCGACATTATTACGAATACCTCTCCTCTCATTCTCACAGGAAATACGATTATGACAGTTGCGAATGTGAATTACATTCAACGTAACGACATCGTTCTGGAAGATAACGCTCAGCTCATTGTGCAAAGCGGAGCCATCTTTGAACATCGACATGATTACTCATTCGAGCACACGTTGGAAGCATACGATAATTCGAAAGTGATTGTTCGCAACGCAGAAATTCAATCATCCAACTGGCTCAACTGGGGATTTCATAATTCCTCAAAATTCATTTTAAATACCGTCGAGCAAAGTCAGTCATCCATTTGGCATACGTTTGCAGACACGTCGAGTGGATCCATTCAATATGCAAGGTTTAACGGAACGATTTTTGGCTCCGCATCACTCGATATCCAACATTCTCCTTCGACATTCGTGGAATTCGTGTACCCCACTGGATCAACTGTTGATGATTCCCTCCCTACAGGGTCAACTGTCTCCGATCTTTCTGTTCCCGGCATAGACGACACTGGAATCTCCTTCAATTTTCGCATGCGGGATTCTATACCGGCGAACTGGGGAATTACTGTCGGTGCGCAAAGTGACATTACGATTCGAGACACAGATGGACTCACAACAACCATCGTTGTAACAGACCCCTGGCATGATGAAACGGTGGATTTAAGCGGCCTCGGTCCATACTACTACGCAGATGAAACTTGGAACGTAATCGACACAACACTTCGTCTCGTGAACGTAACCGCAAACCCGTGGAGCCCCATCGCTGGGGGGACAAATAATACACTGATCTTACGAAATTCAATTCTTGCCGATAATGCTTTCAGCTGGGGAAATGCAAACATTCAGATCATCAATAGTACAGGCTCATTTGTGCGTGCAGGAAATCATGTCAGCATGACGGTGTCCGGCTCGTACATCAGCGGAGATGCAACTGCGACAGACAGTGGAACGCTGACCATTCTGAATTCCCACATCCATGGTCAGGTTGTCGCTGAGGAAGATGGAACGGTACACATGACAAACGCCACGGTTGATGGAACAATTTCAAAGACCGAGAGTGGAACGATTACGGCACAATGTACAGTGTCCACATGTCACCTGAACAAGTACTGGATCGGTCCGAGCGGAGGAAGTTTTAGGAATAATGCTTATTGGTCTTTAGAAAGTGGGGGGACAAACGACACGACCGCTCCATCTAGTTCCGATAATGCAATCTTCGATGACGGGGCGAATACCAGCGTCGTTATGACGGGATCTATTCGTGTCAACAACATCCACATGACTTCCGATTATACGCAGCAGGTCAATGCGAGTGGATCAACAGTGACCATCGCAGAGGACCTTGAGATCAGTGGTGGAACATTTGTTGCACCAACAACTCTGAGCATAGGTGGGGACTTTTTTCACAATAACGGATCATTCACGGCAAATGGCGGCTCTGTAACAGGAAGCGGAGCGGGTGTAACACATGTTTTATCCGGGTCGACAACATTCTACAATCTTTCATTCACGGCATCGGGGCAACTTTCTATTCATCCGGCAACGACACTTACCATCACAAATGCATTGCACCTCGGTGACCATGCATCCGCTTCTTCACGTCTTCTGCTCCGCTCATCAACATCTGGCACGCAATGGAAAATCAATGCACAGGGTAGCCGCACTCTTTCCTATCTGGACATAAAAGATTCTAACAATATCCATGCAACCCCCATGAATTGCGCATCGGGATGTGTTGATTCTGGAGGGAATGCAAACTGGGTTACCTCTTCAAGCGGCACAACAAAATATTGGATAGGCGGTGAGAACGGTAGCTTCACTAGTGATGCCAACTGGAGCACCACAAGCGGTGGAGGTAACAATACAACGGCGCCAGGGGTCAATGATGTCGCCGTCTTTGATGGAAGTTACAATACGAATTGTACACTGAGCTCAACAGTTGATGTGTCTGGAATTGTGATACAGAGCGGATATACACAGACGGTGACTCAATCGAATGGCACCACTCTCACCCTGAGTGGAGGCGGACTCACCATGTACGGCGGCCGCTTTTCCGCAGGTGATTCCCTTATCATAAACGGCCCTCTCAACTTATATTCCACTTCAGCAACGACCAATTTCTTTGCGAATGCCGCGACCATCACTCTCAATGGAAACTGGACGGTGCAAGGAAGCAATTCCTACAACCTCTTCCCCTTCAACTACGGAACATCAACCGTGATCCTGGCAGGAGGAGACTCTACCTATAACTTCAAAACGCTTGTGGCATTCAACAATCTTACGGTAGACACAAACACCGGAGCGGTAAAAACGTTTACGGGAGGATCGGTCGTGACACTCAATAACAAATTGAACAGTACTCTACGACTCAAGAATGGGACAATAAATCAAGGTCTCCCGTCATTTGCAATATTCAACGGAGGAAACCTCTCTGTTGAACCAGGATTCGACGGAGGAAACGCTACCGTCGTTCTACAGGGTGCAGATGTTCGACCTGTTCACTTATCGGGAGGATCGGTTCTTCCCACAATGACGTTGGCATCAACAGGAGTCACTGTGTATGGTCCTTCATCGGGGGTCGCTACATTCTCTGGAGGATTTGCAATGCAAAATGGAACATTTACGGAGAGTTCTGGAGAAGTAGATTTTGGAGGAAGCTTCAGCATGACAAACGGGACATTCAATGCATCGGGAACCACTGTCTTTTCATCGTCATTCGCCATCAGCGGGACGAGCACATTCAATGCGGGAAGCGCATCGCTCCGCATGCAAGGGGCGGTCACCGTCAGCAGTCCGGCAATCTTCAGTGCAGGAACGAGCACCGTCACTCTGGATGGAACATCGCAGACCATCAATGGCACCATCACGTTCTACAATCTCACAAAAACATCGCGCGATGGGAGCACACTGTCTTTCTCGGCCGGAAATACACAAACGATCACGGGGACTCTCACACTTTCTGGCTCAACGACATCTCCGCTTCTCCTGCGTTCCACGACCACGGGAACCCAATGGAAGATGGACGCGCAAGGATCGCGCGTCGTGCGCGCGCTGAATGTGAAAGATGCAAGAAGCCTTCATGCAACGGCGATGTACTGTGCCTCCTCATGCACCAATGCTGGCAACAACAATATGTGGCAATTTCCATCTACAACGACTCTAACATCGTCATTGAACCCATCCGGATATGGAAGCGGCGTAATACTCACAGCTACCGTGAGTCCATCGAGCGCAACTGGAACAATAACTTTTAAGGACAGTGCAACGACCATTGGCACCGCAAGCATCGGACACGGCTCAGGTTCGCTCACCATTTCAAGTCTCAGCGTTGGCTCTCATACGCTGACGGCAATCTACGAAGGAAGTCCATCCCTGTCGGAAAGTACGAGTAATACGATCAATCAAACAATCACGAAAGGGCAACCGTCCGTGATTCTTACATCCAATTCAAATCCATCTGTCCAAAGTGGATCAGTCCAGTTCTCCGCAGTTCTCACACCATCCGATGGAACAGGAACAATCACATTCAAAAGAGACGCAACAACCATCGGTTCCGCAAGTGTCGGTCGTGGATCTGGCTCTTTCACCACAAACAGTCTGCCTTTGGGATCTCATTCCATTTCTGCGATCTATAGCGGAAATGCTTCCTACCTGAGCGCAACGAGCAGCACCCTCACACAAGTCGTATCCAACAACATCACATCCACAACCACAACACTCATCTCGGGAAGCAATCCGGCAACCTTCGGCAACAGTGTTCTCTTCACCGTCACTGTGTCTCCATCAAATGCGTCAGGAAGTGTAAGCATCCAAGACGGAACAACAACAATCGGTACGGCAACGATATCACACGGATCAGGAACCTTCATCGCATCGTCACTGGGAGCTGGAACGCACGCTATGACGGCAGTGTTTACGGGAGGGGGATACGCAGGCAGCACGAGCAATGCTATCTCACAAGTCATCGCACGAGCCGGAACGACAACGTACCTCTCTTCTTCCAATACGACCGCAACGTTCGATGATATCGTCACGTTCACCATCACGGTTGTTCCAAGTAGTGCGACAGGCACCATTATCCTCAAGAAAGATGGCACGACAATTGGATCGGTACTCCTCTCACATGGTTCAGGAACGATCGCAATAGACGATCTCGAAACGGGGTCGCACAACATGACCGCACAGTACGAGGGAAACGGACAATACGATGAATCAGACAGTGCGACTCTCCTGCAGACGATCGAACTGATGGGAACGTCATTAACCGTCGTCACATCTCCAAATCCGGCCACTGCCGGCAATACTGTCACTATTTCCGTCACCATCAATCCCTCCGCTGCAATGGGATCCGTCTCACTCTACAATAACATTACGCTCATCAACACGATCACACTTTCGAACGGATCTGGAAACACCACGTATGCCTTTACTGCAGGATCACACGTTGTGACCGCATCATACGCAGGAAATGATCGGTACGATGCATCGACGGGTCAGGTGACGCACGTCGTACTCCCTCCAAGTTCAGGGACATCTTCATCGCAAAGTGGAGGAGGAGGTGGTGGTGGTGGAGGTGGCGTAGGTACCACCGCCAATAGCACGAAGGCAAATGCTATCGAGGCGACATTCCCCGAAATCGATCTCCACGAAGCCCCGGAAGGAAGAGTCAGCGGCCTCGGGACAGTTTTTCATGATGTTGCCAGCACGGCCTGGTTCGCGTCGTACGTCGCTTTCCTCTCGGATGCTCAAATCGTTTCCGGCTATAAGGATACACAAGGAAATTCTCTGGGTCTCTATAGACCAAATCAAAACGTCACATATGCCGAAGCAGCAAAGATGATCCTCAAGATTGCCGGTGAAGATGTATCAATATCCAACGGAAAGAATATCTCAGCAAAAAAACAATGGTCAGAGCATTACATCGCACGTATGGAGGAGAAAAAAATCAGCGTATTTAAAAACCCAAAGCTCGATGTCAATGGAGCCATTTCACGCGGGACCCTTCTGCAGGTTCTGATGGAAGTCTTTCACAAGCAAGGAACCGTAGCACATGCGTCGTATGTTGATGTCCCAAAAAAATCTCGTTTCTATAAGGCAATCATGCAGGCAACTGCCGATGGAATCGTTTCCGGTGATGACGCAAAAAAGACATTCCGTCCAAATGACCCTGTCAATCGTGCAGAAATTGCAAAAATTATGTATCTCGTCATAAAAAAATACAGCGCACAACAATAAAAGCCGACCCAAAGCAGATCGGCTTTTTCTCGAAAAATTAGTGAATGTTTCCCTGAACAGGAACATCTGTGCGCGTCACCAAACGCTGGTTGCGCTGGAAACAATCGCGAAGATCAGACTGCTCTGTGTAGTGAGCTTTGCACACGCGCCACACTTCTGCAGATCGTGCCGCAACGGAACGGACAACGTCAGCTGTATCCGTCACGGTTGTCACTGCCGGAATGGATCCCGCAAGGACCTGGTTCTGTACGGAGCGAACCAAGTCGGCATTGTTATCGCTCAAAATACCAAAAAGTTTCAGCATGGAAAGAAGCTGGCCGTTCATCAATGAATTCTTCAGATTTGCGTACGGACCATACTTCGCTTCACACGAAGCCATATCATTGGCAGTCGGATCAAAACAAATGTCGCGCATGTAAGCCTGGAAATCGAACGCACTCGTCGTGACAGACGTGTTGCTGTAAGAACTCACAAGGCCAGGGCGCTGGAACTGGTTCACAATTTTGCCGGCAAACAATGTATCGATCGGCTGAACCGCAGCCGTCGTTGTTGCCTCTTCAGCAAAAGCCGGAAGCCCGAGTACAAGAGCCGAGAGGATAAGTGTCGCAACAGCAATCTGTGCTGCAACGGAGTGAGAAGCCTTCACCATAAAAAAGGAAAGGAAAGAAACAAAGGTTCGTCACTATAGCATGGATGCCGATGATGTCAACTTATCTTTGCATCCCTCTCTGGCTCCATTTAAGTAACTCTAGGACAGGAATAATGCTCAAGGCACACAGAAGAATGATGAGCCATTCCTGGAAAGACGGGGGCATCGTAGAAAATACAGAAGACAAGAATGGAACATACAAAAGAAGAGCGAGAACCATGAGCTGGCTCCCAACGGCACAGTGTAACCACACATTGGAGAAGATACCGGAAAGCATAGATGCATGGTCGGAGCGGAAGATATACGCATTCACCAACTGAATGAGAATGAGAAGAACGAAGATAGTACTCATTGCTTCCTTGAGAGGTGTTCCCGATGCAAGAAGCCACGCAAAGAGACCTGTGTTGATGACAGCGGACCATACCCCACTGAAGAGGAGGAGACTCATCGATTGCCTGCTCATGATCTGAGGCGCACTGCTTCTCGGTGGCCGCTTCATGAGGTCTTCTTCGGGTGTATCCACGGCCAGCGCAAGCGCAGGGAGCCCG
>CAZEUQ010000027.1:0-11133 GCA_964515125.1 uncultured Candidatus Peribacteria bacterium | reverse complement strand
ACAAGATGATTCTGTCGATGTTTTTCATAACACGGATGAAGATCAGCAACGTAAGGAAGATGAACAACGTGCAAAAGCAGAACTGCAATCGATGCTCAATGAGCAACAGTTGCATACAAGCGTACTCACTGAAGAGGAAGTGGAAGATACGATAGGAGAGAAGCTCGCAGCTATTGAGAAAGTACGTCGCTCCCTTCCTTCTGCGCAAGAAAAAATAAAAGACGTACAAGAGGATGAAAGGAAAAAAAGCAGGCAAGCCGTAAAGCTTGCACTAGAGTATCTCGGAGAAGCTGGGACTCGTCTCAATGGTGAGAAAGCACGACTACGAGAGTTGGCACAAGAGGAAGTGGAAGCGCGGGCAGGCATCGACAACAATAGTGCTCTTTCCGAAGAGGAGAGAAAGGCAGAGTTGAAAGCTCTCCGAGCAAGAATACTTTCAAAAAGACAAGAAATCTTCAATGAGATTGAGATCATCACTGCACCCGTTGAGAAACTTATGAAGTACATCGAAAAACTTGAGGAAAAAATGGCAGGAGTACAGCACGATGACAGCAAAGAGGAGAAGGGCCTTTTCGGATGGATGAATACTATTGTTACGGCAGGAGGTGCCGTACGATGGCTTACTGCCTATGACATCATAAAAGTCTTCAGCATTTACAAAGAAGCAATCGTCGATTCCTACAAAGCTCAACAGAACGTACGTACATACAAAGCTGCAAAAGATGGTGCATTCTTCTTAAAGTACGTTCCCTATGGGCGCTCCGTTCAGCAAATTCTTTACAAACAGGCGCGTGCCGCAAACGATGAAGAAACGAGTAAATTTGCAGAGTACATTAAATCGGAAGGATTCACCTACGGTGAGCTTCTTGAGGACGATGACTGCGTCATGAAGCAGAACATACATAATGCAAACCGTTCGAAGGCTATTATTGAATATGCTGCGGACCACGGGTGGTTGTACAAAATGAATAAGGAAAATGGTCACGATGTTTATGGATTAGACTTTGAAGGAGAATTCGGAAAACACTCGTTCTTAGAACTCATCAACAGAAACGAATCAGGAAAAGAAAAGGAGAAAAAGCGTGGCGCGGAGCGTGTGAAGTATCATCCTGACATTCCTCCCATTATCGATGATATGCACGACGAACTGAAGAAGAAAAATCTCTTCGCCATTCTCGGTATGCTAGAAGTCTTGCAGGACAAAGCAAAAATCGGTGAAAGTAACACGTGGGGGCTCACAACACTGTTTCGACATATGCGTGAAAAAAATACGAAACTTCTCGAAATTATGGATAAAGGTCTCATTGACAGCATCGGTGGGATTGGCATTGATAAATCTGCATGGTCCTTAACACTTTTCAAGATGCAGCGTAATCAAATTATGGAATGGAAAGATGGCACTACGACGTTTGAAAACGCAAAGCCGGAATTTGTCGTGGCTCAAGCTATTACAAAAATAGAAGGAATGCTGCCACCTATATCCACATTTAAAGATACGAAGGAATACGATCGATGCGTCGCCAAAGTACTTGCCGGACAAACCGTGCGCGTGAGAGGAAAGACAATTTCTATTTTCATGAACGAGTTCAATCGTTATCGAAAGTTTTGGCAAGAACGTGCAACAAGTACGAACCCCGGAAAAACCGACGACGACTTCTTCAATCCCGATAACGGTGGTTCCGATCCACTATTGCTCCCGCCAAGTGCCGTTGCTTCTATCCTCTCTCGTAAATCACAAGGTCCATACGAGCAAGATACAAAAGCAAGAAACTTCCTTGCAATGGTGATCTGGCGCGCAGATGATTTGCAAAGCGTCGGTCAAGGTGCATATGAAAATTATGTGAAGGAGATGAAGGAAAAATTAAGACAAGGATTACAGCAAACCTATATTCAGGACGCTGCGTGTAACCAGATTGTTGCTGAAAAAACAAATACAACAGGTGTCCCTGAACTTGCGGAAATAAGCAGTATTAACATCCTCGACGGATTGCATGAACGCGGACTTGTGGACACAGCCTTCTACAAGCTGATTGTCCAAAAAGCAAAATCAGAACTATGGACAGAGACACAAAAAAACTACAGGAAGCAATGGGATGCAAGTGCTAAAGAAGATCTTACAACAAAGTTAGGGTCTAAAGTTACTGCTGCGATCACAGAAGTAGCATCGAATGCTAGGGAGAAAAGGGCGATAGAAGAAATACAAACAAAGGTCAATAATCTTGCTGAAACAGCAAAGCTCGATGAATTGAAGACTGCAGTCAAGCAAGCAGAAAAAGATATTGATAGCATCGTGGCAAAGTATCGTGAAGAGCAGGAAAGTGATGCTGAAGTAGTAAGTAAGAAGGAGGCGGTATTGCAAAAACTTGAAAGGACTATTCAAAAATTGACAGCATCCGGCTCCCTTACACCCGATGAAATTGCAAATGCAAGCAAATCAATAACAAGACTTGCATCTATTCGTGATGAATTATCGGTCGATCAACTTACTGCAAAAACTCAGAAAATTATCGACGATCTCTTGTCTACTGCAGCATAAAATCACGCCCCCGTACTCCCAAACCCTCCCCTACTCTCTGCTCCGTGGGACTCTACTTCAGTCCACACTGCACGATCGATTTTGACGAAGAGACCCTGTGCAATGCGTTCGCCACGTTCGACGGTCACAGGCTCTGACCGTGTATTTTGCACCTGCACTTTCAGTTCGTCCTCCGGACCATGGTAATCGTGGTCGATAAGCCCAATGGAATGCGGAAAAATGAGCCCCGTTCGCTTTGGGAGCGATGAACGCGGGAGGAGGAGCAACGCAAAGCCCTCGGGAACTTTCACAATCACATTGCCGGGAATGAGCGCAATGGCTCCGGGTTGAACGACCGTTGTCTCGCGCGCCGTGAGATCAAACGCAGCGGCCCCCGCCGTGTGGTACTGCGGAAGCGGAAGAGTGGAGTCGATGCGCTGAATCGGAATGTTCATACGTTCAAGTGTACGTGAGAGAAGGCAAGAGAAGAAATAGAGGCAAGAAGGCAATAGATGCAATAGAGGAAATGGAAGATTTCTCCTCTCTTGCCTTATTCCTTTTATTGCCTTCTTGCCTCGAACTATTTCCCGATCTTCTTCCTCATGAACGTGGGAACCTCCAGTTCCTCTTCATCCAATTGCACAGAGGTGGACTGTACAGCCATACGATCCTTGTTCATGTTGGCCATGCGATCATCCTTGCGTGTTTCTTCCGCTGACTGTGGCTTCTTGTAGTTCGTGAGCGAGCGGAATGCAGGGTTGGCTGCAGTCATATTCATGGGAGACTGATGCTCCTCGAACCCTGTTGCAATCACCGTACACTTAATCTGACCTGTGTAGGAATCATCAATGACAGCGCCGAAGATAATGTTGGCATCGGGGTCGGCAGCTTCCGTCACAATGCGGGCTGCTTCGTCGACCTCAAACATGGAGAGGTCCGTTCCACCGGTGACATTGAAGAGGATGCCTTTGGCACCGCTGATAGAAAGCTCCAGGAGTGGGCTATCAATCGCAGCACGTGCGGCCTCGCTTGCACGACTATCTCCTGTTCCGTAGCCGATTCCCATGAGTGCGGAACCTGCGTCCTGCATGACAGACTTCACGTCGGCAAAGTCCACGTTCACGAGACCATGGACGGTGATGAGACTCGCAATACCTTCGATACCGTGCTTCAGGATTTCATCCACCACTTCGAATGCTTCCGTGAGGGGTGTCGTTTTGTCGATGAGGGAGAGGATACGATCGTTCGGGATCGTGATGAGCGTGTCCACTTTTCCGCGAAGGGATTCTAAGGATTCTTCTGCCTGCTTGCGGCGTCGAAGACCCTCGAAGCTGAAGGGCTTCGTGACAACACCAACGGTTAGGATGCCCATGGAACGAGCCAATTCTGCAATGTAGGGGGCGCCGCCGCTTCCTGTCCCTCCACCAAGTCCTGCCGTGATGAAGAGCAAGTCCGTTCCCTCGATGGACTTTTTGATCTCTTCCGAGCTTTCCTCCGCAGACTTCTTGCCGATATCTGGATTTGCACCTGCGCCAAGTCCTCGCGTTGTCCCTCGACCAATGTTGATCTTCGTCGGGACAGGGCTGTGGAACAGTGCCTGTGCGTCCGTGTTCACCGCAATGAACTCCACTCCCGAGAGCTTTGCAGAGTGCATACGCATCACCGCGTTGTTGCCGCCGCCGCCAATACCAAGAACGCGGATGACCGCGCTTGGGGCAATGTCCGGGCGGACTTCCTGGTGACCTGTAAATGTGCCCTCATCGCCACCCAACCCATTCCCGTTTGTAGAACGGTTGTTGTTATTGGGTGGTGTGAAGCGTGAGCCGGAGAAGATGGAGCGGAGCGTATCGGACATGGGAAGGGAGGGAAAAATGACAGAAAGGGAGGGTTTCCTTATTACGGAAGCAAGTGCTTAAACCAGGAACCAACTTGGGCAAAGGCGCGCTTTACATTCACGGATCCGCCAAGGAAGTCGGACTGTCCTTCGCGCACACCCCAAAGAAGTGTGCCGAGTGCCGTTGCATACGCGGGATCATCCACCTTTTCAATGACGCCGCCAATTTCGACAGGAAAGCCCATCTGCACAGGGAGGCCAAGAACCTCGCGTGCAAGATCTAAGACGCCGGGAGCCTTCACCGCAGCGCCCGTCAGCAGTGCGCCTGCTGGGAGAAGTCCATCACGTCCGATGCGCTTCATCTCTTCCTTTATAAGGGAGAAGATTTCGTAGTACCGAGCCTGCATAATTTCGGCCATGTATTTCTTGCTGATGGTCTGCGTATCCATTTTGCTCACGGAGGAAAGATCGATCATCTCGCGCTCCTGAATTTCCGTCGGCAAGACGGATCCGAATTCAATCTTGATCTTCTCCGCGGTATCGATAGATGTGCGAAGACCGATCGCAATATCGTTCGTCACATTTTCGCCACCAACAGGAAGACATACCGAGTGGAGCACGGTCCCCTCTTCAAACACGGCGATGCTGGTAGAACCGGCACCGATATCAATAACGACAACTCCCAGTTCCTTCTGGCGCTTTGTGAGCACGGCCTCAGATGCGGCAATGGTCGATGGCACGATGGCGTCGATATCCACTCCCGCCTGATCGATGCACTTCTCCAGATTTTTCACATGCTGCACTTGTCCTGTGATGATGTGCGCTTCGACTTCCAGACGGATGCCCGTCATACCGACAGGATTTTTAATGCCGCGCTGTTCATCCACCGCATAGGACTTTGGCTCAATGTGAAGAATGCGGCGGTTCATGGGAATACTCACGGCCTGTGCCGCTTCCAAAACGCGGGCAACATCCTCCACCGTGATTTCATTGCCCGAAATGGCGATGACACCACGACTGTCGAATGCCTCGATATGCACGCCGCTCACTCCCACGAACACATGGTTAATAGGAACACCCGCCATACGTTCAGCGTCCTCCAGGGAGGAGATGATGTTGTGGATCGTCTCTTCAATGTCAATCACATGACCGCGGCGCATACCAAGGGACGGAGAAAGACCGACGCCAATCACGTTTGGAACCTGACCACCCTCTGCGGCGCTATCGGTCACGGCAACAACCGTGCGAATTTTTGAACTACCGATATCGAGACTTGCGATCACGCGTTCCTTTGGCATAAAGACGAGGGGGATTTTGGAGATAAAGAGAGGAGAGTGCGCGTTCTAAGAAGATCGCGCGACAACATCTCGAAGTCTAGAGACAACTCGGGGAGCCCAGCAAGAGGCCATTGATCACCTTTCGTATACAAAGAGAGCAAAAAATGCCATGATGAAAAAATGGAACAAGAGCGAACTGATCAAGAAAGAATGATCACGTTTCATATTTTTTGTTCATCAGAAAATGAATGAGTACAAAAAATGTACAAGCGAAAGCTCCACTACGAAAGAACCAAGAGCCAATTATTGTCATTTTTTATTGGTTTTTTTCTTGTTTGGTTCTTGTTTCTTTTTTCTTGGAACTTTTAAAGCAACGATAATTGTGATGCTTCTTGCTGTTGTTCTTTCTTGGAAATCGGCACTGCACATTCCGCATGAAAATGTGCACTCCCGTACTCGGACACAAGAAACTGCTGCAGACGTTTCGTGAGGAGTGAAAATTCCTTTTCGGCGAAGAACGAAAACGCTGCGGTGAGGTCATGGCTGTGAAGGCGCATCTGCTCCTCGGAAACATCCATCGGCGCATCGCATGTCAGTTCGGCCATACGTTTGCAGAAGAAGGCACTTTCGCGATCATGCTCCAGTCTTTCTCTCCACGACTGCTTCACCTTGTCTAGATTGGCATACAGATCCTCGATTGTTCCATACTGTTTAATGAGCTCTGCCGCAGATTTTGGCCCGATGCCAGTGACCCCCTTTAAGTTATCGGAGGCATCTCCGGTAAGTCCCTTATAGAAAGGAATCTGGTCGGGTCGTACGCCGTACTTCGCCTCAATGGCGGGAGGATCCAAATACTCGGGAACTTGATATCCCTTGGCAGGAATGGCAATACGGATGTGGTCGGATGCAAGCTGCAAGGCATCGCGATCCCCCGTCACAATCGTCACACGATCCCCCGCTTTTTCACGACGACGCGCGTAGGTACAAAGGAGGTCATCTGCCTCAAAACCAGGATGCGAGACGCGAGAAATGCCGAAGGCATCGATCAGTGCAAAGACCTGTGGAATCTGGTCATAAAAATCCTGCGGCGTTTCGGCTCGTCCATCCTTATACGCTTCGTACTCTTTGTGCCGAAAGGTGTCCGATCCTTCATCGAAGCAAAAAAGGAGACTATCGGGTTGCTCCGTTTTGAGGATTTGGATGATCATGGAAGCAACGCCAAAAACGGTATTCACCTGCTCTCCCTTGGATGTCTTCATGGTACGGGGAATAGCCCAGTATGCGCGATACATCAGGTGATGGCCGTCGATGAGAACGAGATGGGAGATGGGCACAGTATAAAGGCCAAATGTCAAAGACCAAATTTCAAACAAAGGATAATTTCCAATTTTCCCATTGAATCTTGTTTGGCATGTGAAATTTGTTATTTGGCATTTTCCCCCTCGGGCAATCAAAAATCACCTTGCACCTTCATATAAATCCCTTATTC
Organism: uncultured Candidatus Peribacteria bacterium; assembly: GCA_964515125.1. Taxonomy (GTDB): domain Bacteria; phylum Patescibacteriota; class Gracilibacteria; order Peribacterales; family Peribacteraceae; genus JALQTW01. Next base: position 4,018 of record CAZEUQ010000027.1, on the reverse strand, counting down.
TCTGCCCATCTTTCTCTTTTCCCTATGGAACTCTCCCTTTTTCCCCTCCTTGCCTGGCTCTTTGCAGACGGTGATGACGATGACGATTCCTCCGGCGGTGGATCGGGCGGTGCGATGGGTGATGACGATGATTTCATGCTGGATGACGAGGACGATATGCTCTCAGACCCCTGGGATAGCGCAAAAACGGGTGGCGAGGATGATTTCTCGGACATTCAGTCGGATGACTAGAGGCAAAAAGTAGGTATTCGGTGATGAACAACTGGAGGGATGTTTTCTGGTTTACTCGTTTATTGGTTTTTTCGTTAAAAACGAATAACGAAGAAACGAATGAACGAAAAAAGATTGCCGTCACTTCATTCTCCCCACTTACTCCTCTACTCCTTCCATCGCATGCCGTTGAATGGTGCGCCAGTCGAAGGGGAATTTAAATGTTTCCAATGCACGGACAAGTGCAGCAAAGCATTGCCACGATGTTGCTTCGGCGAATGTAAACGCATTGCCACTTTCTTGAATAGGGTTGTAGTTCTCCAGTGATTCCTGTTCGGGTGCAACGGGCACAACGCCGTATGAAAGTGCATGGCAAATGTCTTCGCGGACTTCTTTAGATGATGCGAGGAAGAGTGCGATGTCGGATCCGGCAAGAAGTTTTCGTAGTGTCACTTCATCATCCGGGACAATCTTGATGCGGTGCTTTTCTTTCTTCGCAAGATCCGTAAAGAGAGCTCCATACTTTTGAGAACCACGTCCGCGAATAATTAGTTCAATAGGAAGCTCCAAAAGTCCCTCAACCATCTTCTCTAAAAGGTGTCCCCCGAGAGCATCGGTCATGCCCGTCGAAATACAGATAATAGGACGCTTCGGTTCGCTCACCCAACCAAGCTCTTCCTGCAGAGCTGCTTTGTTCTTCGCCTTTTCCTCCAATGTTTTTGAGGAATATTTACGCGCGATTTTATTATCGTACGATGGCGAGAAGGTTGGTGTCATGGGTGTTTGTATGCTTCCCTCCAGTATAGCACTTTTTGGCTTCAAATGGAAGAGTGTGAGGGTTGCAGGGAGAGGTAACTGTGGCGAAATAAAAGAGCGAATAGCGGGTAAAAAATAGCGTTTAGGAGGAGGTTCGCTCCTCGCTACACGCTACACGCTTTCCCAAAGAGGATTTATTCCTTTGCTATGCCCACTCGGATCCTTTATCCTCGTTCCCGTCACCGCCGCGTCTTCGGACGTTTTCAAGTCGTGACGAATCATTGCCTTCTCTTTCATCCCCTCTCCATTCTTTATGGGTGCCTCTCTCCTCATAACCTTTCGCGAGACGTTTGAAGCCTCGTTCGTTATTGCCATCGTGCTCGCCTACCTGCATAGAACGGAGAATATCGATAAGGAAAAAATTGTCTGGGGAGGAGTCATCGCAGGCGCTCTCCTAAGCATTGTCTTCGCTTTTGGACTCAATCAGTGGATGGACAGTCTGCATGGAGAAGTGCACGAGGTAATGGAAGCCATCATCATGCTCGTCGCAGCAGCATTGATTGTGTGGACCGTTGTGTGGATGGCTCGGGCAGGAAAAAGCATCCGCGGGCATATTGAATCCAAAGTGCAAGCACACCTCACAAATACCGCCATGGCGGGACTGTTCTTCCTGTCCATGCTCACCGTTCTCCGCGAAGGCATAGAGACTGTCATCTTCCTGACAGCTCTGTGGTCGCAAGTTCATGATGTTGCCCAGAGTTTTGGCGCTGTTATAGGAATCGTCCTTGCTGTTCTCCTTGGCATTTTCCTCTTTCGAGGAATGATGACATGGTTCCCCATGAAGTGGTTCTTTCGGCTCACGAGCATCCTCCTGTTTCTCTTCGCGCTGCATCTTTCCTTCGAAGCGACTGAGTATTTGATGATGAGATAGAAATGGTGGATCGGGTGGGACTTGAACCCACGACCAAGAGATTAAGAGTCTCCTGCTCTACCAACTGAGCTACCGATCCAGCGGGGCAAAGCCTAGCAAGAGCATCCATGAAATTCAATCTCAAAGCACTTTTCGTGCCTTCACAAACCCACTCCCCTTTTTAGGGTCTTTCTCCAGGAGCGCAACAGGAAGTTCCTCGAACCATCCAATCAATTCATCACCACGATGTTCAATCGCCCGGCCGTGTGAAATGTCATTCCATTCTTCGGTAGAAAGTTCAAAGCCGGAAAATGCATGAAGAATATCTTTGAGAGGAGCAACATCTATCCAGGAAATCTGCTCCGGCTTCTTTGCATTCGTGACATCCCAGTCCCCCACTTTGGTGCGGCGGAGGCCTTCTAAATATGCTCCGCAACGGAGAACCTGCCCAAGATCATGTGCAAGCGAACGCATGTACGTCCCTGCACTGGCGGAGACGGTGACGGATGCATGCGGGTACGCACACTCTGTGACGCGACATTCGTGAATAACCACCTGACGCAAAGGCATATCAATCACTTTTCCCTGCCGCGCTTTTCGGTAGGCGCGCTCACCGCCAATCTTTACTGCGGAAAAATCTGGAGGAATTTGGTCAATCGTGCCAAGAAATTTCCTGTTCATGGCAACCTGCACATCGGACATGGTGAGAGGTGCATCAAGCGGACGTTCAACAGTGGTGATAATTCCCTCCGGGTCATAGGTCGTACTCACAGCGCCGAAGAAGACAGAAAGTTCATATTCTTTGGAAAGTCCCGAAAACAGTTCAATGACTTTGAGTGCTTTGGCCCCTACCGCAAGAACCAGAAGACCCGATGCGAATGGGTCGAGCGTCCCAAGATGCCCGATGTGACGTTCTCCAAGGATTTTTCTGACCTTCGAGACAACATCGTGACTGGTCGGTCCCGCGGGCTTGTCGATGAGGAGAAATCCATGGCGCATGGATCGAGTATAAGTGCCAAATGATATGTGCCAAGAGCCAAGTTCCAAAAACCAATCAACCAATCAACCAAGAACTTGCTATTCTATCTCCATGACCCCCTCCTTCTCCGCACTCAACGTCACCTTAAGCTGGGACCTTTTCATCATTGTCTTCTTTGCGACCGTGATGACCTTCAGCTTCATCATGGGGAAACTGGAAACGGTGAAGATTGTTGTTTGCACCTATGTTGCGGTTTTGGCATCGCAGGGAATGGGTAATGTGCTCGTACGCATCACGGGGGATTCTTCCTCCGTCCTGCAGACCATGGGCTTCTCGACGGATATTGCGGTACTCTCTATCGCCAAGATCGTCATCTTTGTCATCCTCCTTACTACACTCATGATCAAGAGTGGCATCACCGTGGAGTATGAAGGAGATGTGAACGTTCTCTTTCGCGCGCTCTACACGCTCCTGTTTGGTTTCTCCGTTGCAGGTCTGATTGTCTCAACCATCCTCACGTATGCATCCGGCCGTGGCATCCTGGATACCGAACTCCCCAGCGCTATTGCAGGCATTGCAGGGAAAAGCCCCCTCATGCAGATCATGATCTTGAATCAGGATTTGTGGTTTACGTTGCCGGCAATCCTTTTGATCATCGTGGGAATTATGAGAAATCGATGAATGGTCACTGCCTTCTGGATTTACACTTACTGTCTTCTTATCTCAATTTTCTCTTGCCATCCCCCCAAACTCGCATAGAATACAAAGTAATTTCTCCCCCTCCATCTCATGTTGAAACGTTACCTCACAACCATTGGAGCTGCGGCCTCCGCTGCATCGTTCCACATTGGTAACACCCTGGCTGCTATTGATGATCCACCAGATGTCCCGGGTTTGGATCCAAATACGGACATTTCTTCCGTTGTGTTAAAAGTGATCAGCGTCATTCTGGATGTCATTTTGATCATCGCAGTGCTCTACGTGATCATTGCAGGTATTCGTTTGATTGTTTCTGGAGGAGATGAAGGTCAGAAGGACAGTGCAAAGAAAACCATCATCTACGTCATTGCAGGTATTATCGTCATCCTCTTCGCTCGTGCCATTGTCGTATTCGTCAACAACGCCTTCGAAGGAGCGTAAGACATTTCTCATCGCTGCAAGAA